>JBCCIM010000107.1 GCA_039111535.1 Bacteroidota bacterium
GCGACGTGCGCAAGCACTGGCAGAACCGGGTCCAGCACCTGGTCGTGGGTGACGCGATGCGCGTGAACCTCACCTGGTGGCGCCATTCGTCGCGGCAACCCAGAAATTACGCCTAAAAGTTCAAGCGCGAATGTTCAGAAGATTCTGATACAGGCATACAGGGATAAGAAATTTTCTGATGCCAAAGGATTGCCTACTTTCACTGTTCCTATCAATCCAGAGCAATTACAGCATAAACTTCAAGTAAAAAACGACAAAACAACGGCTGCCGGCAATCAGGGAAGCGCGACGAAGTACAGTTTCACGTTACCAGAGGAATTGAAGCTGGATTTTGTGCTCGATAACACCAATACGATACACGGTAATGCCTACCAGGGAATTGGGGTCCCTGATCAGATAGACAACTTGCTCAAGACCGTCTACAATGTTCATGGCCCAACACACCAGCCTAATTATCTTAAAATCGGCTGGAATAAAAAGGAAGTATTCGGTTCGAACAAGACGACGTTCGAGTGCCGGCTTAAAAGCCTCGATATAAATTACGTGCTTTTTAACAGTGAGGGTATTCCGCTTCGCGCAAAAGTCAGCGCATCTTTTGTTGCATTTATCGAAGACGAGAAACGGGTAAAAGAACAAGACAATCAATCGCCCGACCTGACGCATATCCGGAATGCTTTGCCTGGCGATGCGCTGTGGCGAATGACAAACGAAATCTATGGCAGTCCGGATTATGTGACACAGATCGCTCGTTTCAATGATCTTGATTCTTTCAGAGCTATCGCGCCCGGTGCAGATTACCAATTCCCCCCATTCGACAAAAACGAACTTGTCGCCTGAATCCCATGGCTGCCACTACTAACGATCAAATTATTCCTATTGAAGGCGCGCACGAGGCTGTGATCCACGAGATCCTGGTTGAGGGGACAGTTATTAGCCCTAAATATCAAGTGATGAGCATTGATATACGGCTCGAAGTGAATCGCCTTGCTGCTGCGCGCATTGTGCTTCGGGATGGTGAGCCTGCGATTGGCAATTTTGAGATCAGCGAAACGGAAACGTTTAAACCGGGCAACAAAATCAAGATTAACCTTGGCTATGACAGCGATCGCCAGCCATTGTTCGAAGGTATAATCGTCCGACATGCAATTCGATCTCCGCAGTCAGGGCACTCCACGCTCACCATTGAATGCCGGCACGAGGCCGTGAAAATGACCCTTGGGCGCCAGAATAAATATTTCACGAATAGCCTGGATAGCGATGTGATGGAAGAGATTTTGAAGGCATATGGTCTTGCAGGTACCCTAGCGCCTACCTCAGTGATGCACAAGGAAGTCGTTCAGCACTATGCAACAGATTGGGATTTTTTACTGCTACGGGCTGAATTGAATGGACAGCTCGTTTTTCCTGATGGAGGCAAAATATCTGTTGATGAGCCAAAGACAGATACCAAGCCCGTTCTTACACTGACCTATGGTGTAAATCTTATCGAAGTTGAAGCTGAAATGGATGCCTGTTCTCAGTGGAATACCGTAAAAGCTTCATCGTGGGATTATGCCAGACAGGAGCTTTTCGAAGCAGAGTCTGCTACTGCTACATTCACTGAACCGGGAAATATAGCGGGTGCTGCGCTGGCAGAAACTGTCGCTCCAGAGGTTTTCGAGCTGCGCCATGTTGGTCAGGTTGTAACGGAAGAACTGCAGGCATGGACAGATGCAGCATTATTGAAAAGCCGGTTGGCAAAACTCCGGGGTAGAGTAAAAATAAGAGGATTTTCGGGCATCGTCCCCGGTGTATTGGTGAACCTGCAGGGGTGTGGTGCACGATTTAATGGGAATGTATATGTAACCGCCGTTCGTCACGAAGTACATTCTGGCACCTGGTTTTCACACATACAGTTTGGGTTATCTCCTGCCTGGTTCTCGCACAAGACAGACATTGCAGCTCCGCCGGCAAATGGTATGATGGTACCCATGCACGGATTGCAGATTGGTGTTGCAGTCGAATTGGCTGACCCCGATGGCGAACACCGGGTTCTGGTGAGATTGCCTGTGCTGGACAATGAAGCGCGTGGTGTTTGGGCGCGTGTTTCGATGCTGGATGCGGGCGAGAATCGCGGTTCTTTTTTTCGCCCTGAAATTGGGGATGAAGTAGTTGTTGGGTTTCTCAATGATGACCCCCGAGACCCGGTTATTCTGGGGATGCTGCACTCAAGCGCTAAATCTCCCTGGCATATCGCTGACGATGAAAACCACATAAAGGGGTTTCACTCCCGCAACAGTATGCGGATGGTGTTTGATGATGAGAAGACAATTTTGACAGTCGATACGCCCGCCGGCAACAAGCTGGTCTTCAGCGAGGACGATGCAAGCATTACGATTGAGGACCAGCATGGTAACCTTATCAAAATGAGTGATGCTGGGATAGCGTTGAACAGTGTCAAATATATCAAGATGGAAGCGGCCGCAAATATCGAAATCAAAGCGGCGACTAACCTCACAGCAGAAGGCGGTGCCAATGTGGATGTGTCGGCCGGCGCCGCCATAAGCGCTAAGGGTAGTGCTTCAGCAGAGTTTTCGTCGTCCGGTGCAACAGCGCTCAAAGGGTCCGTTGTTCAAATTAATTAATAAACCAGTAGCGTCATGCCTCCTGCTGCCAGAATTGGTGATTTTCATGTTTGCCCAATCGTTGTACCGCCTCCTCATGTAGGTGGGCCTGTGGTTGGTCCTGGTGTACCTACTGTTCTGATTGGCGGTATGCCAGCAGCGGTATTGGGTGATGTATGCACCTGCGTCGGCCCCCCTGATACCATCGTAAATGGATCAAGCACGGTATTAATTGGCGGCAAGCCAGCTGCGCGTATGGGGGACCCAACGGCGCACGGCGGGTCGATTGTAGTAGGGGCACCCAACGTTATTATCAATTAAGCGGAGATACAATCAATGCCTGATAACAGCGATTTTTTAGGTCGAGGCTGGTCATTTCCGCCAACCTTCGTCAAGTCGAAACGATACGGTGGGGATGTTGCACTCGTGGAGGGCAAGCAGGATATCGAACAGAGTCTGGACATTTTGCTACGTACCAGTATTGGCGAACGCGTGATGCAGCCCGAGTATGGCTGCAATATGGCAGATTACCTTTTTGATCCGAATAACAGTGCATTGATTGGTTTTTTGAAGGATACGATCTATAACGCCATACTGTATCACGAGCCTCGCATTCGCGTGGAGCAGCTTGATGTGTCTACCGATGGTACAGATGCCATCGAAGGCAGGCTGCAAATATCTATTGATTACACCGTTCGCCAGACAAACAGCCGCTATAATTTTGTTTGGGACTTCTATCAAACAGAAGGCGTGTCTGACGCTTTATAATCCTACGCATCCTCCCTGATGGAAACAGCGAATACATCTCACCCCTTGCAACGGGCCGGCACCAGCCAGCGTGGCCGGCAATTGGATGCGTTGTCTCCGTCTTATGCACCACTGGACGAGCACAACGAGCAAGATGTACTGGCTTACATTTGGGAGCTCGCAAAAACCATAGTTTATCACGAGGTAAAACACGATAGGCTCTGGAAAAGCGACTGGCTCGATTTTTTGCGCCTTAGCCTGCCCGTTCAACTGGCACTAATTGGTAAGTTTGATTTAAACGCGCTTGTAGCCTCATTTGAGGCCAGGATTAAAAAGGCAGAGTTTGGGCTCGAAAGGGGGAAATTGGCACCGCTTTTTAGAAAGGTAGCCAGTATTGCGCTGCTTCTGAATCGATGGCATGAGAATCTTCCTGAAAACACGCCACTGAAAATAGATCTCGGTGCGTTAATCGAAAAGGACTTGCGATTTGTGGCTGCTCGCTGGGCACGGCTTGCTAACCAGGCGCAAGAAGCTGAATCGCAAGAAGCTGAACCGAAAGATGCGGTAAAATGGAGCCTTGAGCTACGGCCTTTGATAGAGAATTCGGTTTGGCAACTGAGCATGAGTGACCTCATGCTGGCCGACGCAGGAACGGCCGGTGCTGTTATCAAAGGGACAGAAACGGATCGGATGTCCTTTTATTTGGAACAGCTCTCGACAATTTTTCAGGTATTTGCAGACGGCACGCGCCGTGTCATCGATCTGGCCAGTTCACCAGCGTATCAGCAAAGCAGTCTGGATGGTATCAAGAACCATCCCGCGCACATTGGGCTGTTGGTCGCATTTAACCGCATGTTCGACCGATTACGCAATGAGATCAACGACATACCAGCGCGTCAACTGGACTTTTATCTCAAAGATGTACTGGGTTTAGAAGAGGAAGCTGCTGTACCGGATAACGCACATCTGATTTTTGAACTGGATAAAACAGTGCGGTCCAGTCAAGTTGTCGAGGGTACCAGATTCAAGGCTGCCCAGAAGGATGATAACAATGCAGAGATTTTATTCGAGACGGGCGAAGAAACCATTCTAAATCGCGCCCGCGTGGACAGCCTGCGAACGATTTTTAGGCAATCAGACAAAGACAAAAAGACGACGAATATTCGTGCAGCTATAGGGGCAAATTTTTTTGATGGCATTGCCGAACCCTTTCCTGATCCACAGACAACCCAGTGGAAGACGCTGGGAGGAGAGCATTACCCCAACGGAAGCCCACAGGATTATGCCAGGATAGGCTTCTTCGTGGCCTCGCCAGCATTGTTGCTGAGAGAGGGAGGAGCCAGAGTCAAGATAGCCTTCACATGTAAAACTCAATTTACGTCGAAGTCTGATTTGAGCTCATATTTCAAAATATACTATTCCAGCGAAAAGGGATGGGTAGATGCCACAGATTTTAAACGTAGCAAGACAGCTTTACAAGTAAGGACCAGAAAAAAGAAAAAGGACATCTTTGTGTCCTTCTATGTGAACCCCGGTGTTCCACTTACTGCAGCCGATCCATCAGTCTTAAATGTTGATTATGGTACTACTTTTCCAATGATTAAACTGGAAATGAAAAAGCCTACCGATTCACACAGTTGGAAGTTTTATGATACACTTAGTCGGGTAGAGATCGAAGGAATTAAAATTACGCAGTCGAATATCAAACTGAAAGATTTGATATTGAGTAGTGATGCAGGGGTGCTAAATCCTGCTAATTCATTTGCGCCTTTTGGATCAGCACCAAGACGTAACGCAAATTTCATAATTGGAAGTGAGGAGGCGTTTGTAAAAAGATTAACGTCGCTCAGTTTTCTAGTACGGTGGGATAAAGTACCAGCGAGTAAATTTAAGTCGTGGTACGAATTCTATACAGGAAGTCCAAATCTAAATAGTGATTTTAAGGCCAAACTGGAATATCTGAATGAAGGAATTTGGTCTGAATTAGACAAGAATCTCATACCGCTTTTTGCAGAGGGGAATGCGAGGAAAAGGATTAAGATTGATGTTGCAAGCCCTGCTACCATTCCTATACGTCAGGAGAATGCTTCGAATTTTTCGAATTTGGCGGTTAATGGATTTGTCAGGCTCAGATTGACACCTAAAGACTTTTTACATGCTGAATATCCTAAAGCACTTTACAGGCAGGCGATTAAAGAACCACCCAATACTCCGCCGAATGAACCCTATACGCCCGCAATAAAGGAGTTTATTCTGCGATATAGTACTGAAGAAAGTCTCTGCAATGATTCTGGTGATGCAAATCAACGCATTCTGTTTGGGCATTTGCATCCCTTTGAGGTGCAGAATTTTGAGAGAATGGCGATTCGAGGTGTTGAGACTGGACCTTCTTTATTGCCACTAATAAACCCGTTTAAAGGTGAAGGTGGGTATTTGATGAGCGAAGGCACACTCCTCATCGGCTTAACAGATCTGATTCCCGGAAGTACGCAGTCCCTGCTTTTTCAAGTTGCCGAGGCAACAGCGGACCCCGAGTTCGTGCTTAAAGGCAAGATGAAATGGTGGTATCTGGATGACAATGATTGGGTTGAGTTACAAAAGGATGTAGATATTCTGGGAGATGCAACCCGGAATCTCACCACTTCGGGGATTGTACGTCTGGCCATACCGCAGCAAATCAGTAACAAAAATACAACGATTCTTCCTGCAGATAAACACTGGTTACGCGTGACGTTGCGTGACGGGGGGGCCGGCGTTGCTGATGCCGTCGCTGTACACACACAGGCGATTCAAACGCAAGCCTATTTATCACCCGCAAACGATACGGGCAGGCTTGATACGCCACTTGAGGCCGAAAGCATTGCCAAGCTTGTTGTAAGCAACGCATCAATAAAAAGCCTGGTACAACCCTACAGGTCTTTTGGAGGGCGGCCAAAAGAAGACGAAGCCGCTTTTCGTCGGCGTGTCAGCGAGCGATTGCGGCACAAAGGGCGAGCAGTTACGCTCTTTGACTACGAACGCCTGGTACTACAGCATTTTCCTCAGATTTATAAGGTGAAATGTTTACCTCATACGCGTGTGCAGGATGATAACTCTTTGGTAAATGCACCAGACCATGACACAGTAGATAAAAAGCTGTTTGTCAATGCACCAGGCCATGTTACAGCCGTTGTCATTCCAGATATCACGCAATTCTCGTTTGCTGAAAAGCTTCAGCCGAAGGCGAGTCGGGCTTTGCTGGAATCGATTCAGGCGTTTTTGGCTGAACGCGCGACCCCGTTTCTGCGCCTTCACGTTGTGAATCCAAGATATCAGGGCATCCGTGTTTTTGGGAGCGTTGCCTTTATGCCAGGGAAAGATCGTGTTTTTTACCAAACGCAGTTGACCAGGGATATTCTGGAATTTATGACACCCTGGGCTTTTGGTGAACTAGACCGGCTTTCTTTTGGAGGACGCATTTTTAAGTCTAGCATTCTGCATCACATCGAGCGCCTGCCCTATGTGGATTACCTCGTGGATTTTGTTATCGAATCTGATGCTGGAGAACTACCAGATGATTCCGTTATCGAGGCCGACACCGAGCACAGCATCCTCGTTTATAAAACTGGGGAGACAACCGCCTGGTCTGAACCTTCAGTGAAACAACCACCTGATGCTGAAGAGCAAGCGAAAGGATTGGGATACCAGGCCATCCCATTTGCGATTGCCTCTGGGGAGGCAAAGCACGAGAAATCCGATGATAGCGTTGCCTGACCACCAGAACCTTCGAATTTTCTGAACACCCTTTACCGATAGAGACCATGGCTATTCTAACCCGACAACAACTCTGCGATAAATTTCAAAACGGTGTTGTACCGTCAGAAGACAGTTTTCGAGATTTGATCGAATCGATGCTGAACAAGTGTGATGACGATTTTTTTGGTCGGTGGCAGCCGATGACCAATTACTATCCTGACGACGTTGTTATCTATAACAATACCCTTTATAAGCTACTGCCCAAAACAGAACCTGAAACGGATAATCAGGATACATCGGCTCAGGTGAAAGTGAAGACAACGTCAGATGATGCTGGTGATAGTGATGATGTAAAAGCCGGGGATGCCTATTGCACAGCGACTACGCCTGATGAGGATAGCCGCTGGGTTAATCTCACGTTCGACCTGACGGACGATGATTGGGAGTATGACAAAGCCAATACCCTGGTTGCAAAAAACACCGACGCTCGGGTAGGTATAGGTACCAAAGACCCTGATGGTAAATTGCATGTAGAGGCTGCATCGAGCGGAAGGTTGGTGTTTAATCCTGCTGAAATACAAACGAAAGGGCATGGGCCGGCATCAATCGATCCCACTTTGAAAATCGAGTGGGAGCCTACGAAGGGATGTGATGCATCCTTCGTCAAGTTGCGTCAGAAAGAAGGGGCTACCGAACTTGAGACCAATGCGGAAAGCGGGTTTTGCCTGCAGCACCTAAACGATCAGGGCGGAGCAACAGAACTGGCTACGTTCCGGCCTGATGGTGCCGGCATTGGTACCCATGAGCCAAAAGCACAACTTGACGTGCACACGGAAGACATCGGGCACGTGATGGCTAACCCCGAAAATTGTGATGAAGTGACCCTGCGCTTGGAAGACCCAGATTGCAATCAGGCAACGCAAACGGTAAACAGCGACTACAATACGTTCCGAACCGATGCCGACCAGGGATTCAAATTTGAGCCTGTTGCTGAACAGGAAGTTAAAAACGAGACGCCGAGAATGGTTGTAATTGACCAGTCTGGTAACGTTGGGATTGGTACCAAATCACCGGAATGTAAGCTCGATGTGGTAAATCCGGATGTGGGGCAAGTATCAGCATCTGTGGCAAAAACAAATCCAGCCCTGTCAATTGTAAATCTGAAGCCAGCCGGCAAGACCTCCTATCTTACAACAGGTGCCGAAAACTCTTTTGCTGTTTTCAAAACTGACGCGGATTGCGGATTTGTGTTCAAGCGCGGAGATGATTATGACCCTGATCGTGAGAAAACGCCAGAAAAAGATTTGACCGGTACCCATCACGTTTATATCGATCAGGATGGCAAAGTTGGTGTGGGTCTGGCGCCGGATGGATACGAGATCGACGCCCGGGGGAAAGTGCGATTCGATGAAATCTATTTGCCTACAAATGAAACAACGATTGATGAGGAAGGCAAAATCGAAAATGCACTAGATACCGTTTGCAGTTTGACGCCCATTTTGTTCAAGTGGAAAGAGACTTACGGCGTGAAAAGTGAACGCACTCAGTTTGGCCTTCTGGTAAGCGAGTGTGATGAGTACGTACCTGAGGTAGTGAACGACGGCGGCAAAGGAGACATTGGCATAGCCTATCAAAATCTGGTGCCTCTACTCATTGGAGCTATCCAGGAATTACAGGCCAAAGTAGCGGAACTGTCCAAATAACCGGTATCCATTGAGTTGCTGATCCAGATCGCCCATGCCTCCGGCTGAAAACACTATATCGAAGACCAATACAAGCCTTGCGAGTGGACTCAATTTCGAAGTCCTGCGCAATATTGGGTTGGAGCAGATTCGTAATCTGTCCGGAGAAAACTGGACGGATCACAATCTGCACGATCCAGGCATTACGATCCTGGAAGTGTTGGCGTATGCCATGCTTGACCATGGCTATCGCACAGGGCACAAGATTGAGGATTTGTTCGCGCGTGACGCGTCATCCGATCCATCTGAACGGCTTTACTATACAGCAGCGGAAGCGCTGGGCAACAATCCTGTGACGGTCAACGATTATCGTAAGTTGTTGCTGGATATTCCAGGCGTTCGCAATGCCTGGCTCGATGTGGCTGAAGAGACGAGTCCGGCACTGTTTCTGTCTTGCGAAAATGCGGATGTTCAACTTAAACCAGTCTCTCCAGAAGAAAGTAACGACGAGCGTACGCAGGACAAAAAGCTATTTCTAAACGGGCTATATACCGTATCTCTTGAGCTGGATACCATACGCCGGCAGGATCAAACAGGCACACACGATGACAATAGTCTTTCAACCGACCGGATTCTAGGCGAAGTTCGTCGAACCCTGTTTGCGCACCGTAATTTGTCAGAAGACTTTGTCAAAATTCGTGTTCTTCAGGATGAGCAGATTGCGTTTTGCGCTGCGATCGAGCTGGATCCTGGTGAAATTCCCGAAGATGTGCTTACCGACATGTTTGTTCGTCTTCGCGATTGGTTATCCCCGGATCCTGTTTTTTACACCTTGCAGCAGTTGGTTGCAAAAGGTAAAACGATAGAAGAAATCTTTGAAGGCCGGCCGCTTTCTCCTGATAGCCACGGGTTTGTAGACCTTGAGGAACTAGATGCTGCCCGGCCGGATCGGGATGTATTATATGCGAGTGATTTCTATCGGGTTATGCTCGGCGAATCTCAGCCAGAAGCAGGCCCGGCCATCCGCGCCATACGTGGCTTGAAGCTTGTCAATTACATCAACGGTATCGTGCAATCTAAAGGTGAGCCATGGTGCCTGCCACTAAAAGAAGGCTACAGGCCAATACTTGATGCGAGTCGATGCGACATCTTGTGTCTCAAGGAAGGAATTCCCGTTTCTTTCGATAAAGAAGTAGTTGCGAACCGTGTACGTGAGCGGTTAAGCAACACCCGTAAAAAAAAGCTGAGACCGTATGAACTGGATCGTATGGCACCTGAAGGCATCCGGCGTGATCTGGCGTCATATGTTTCGATTCAACACGATCTTCCCGTTGTATACGGGGTTGGCAATGACGGACTACCTGATACAGTTTCCGCTACGCGAAAAGCGCAAGCCTTTCAGTTGAAGGGGTATTTGTTATTCTTTGACCAATTGCTGGCAAATTACCTCGCCCAGCTTACACAGGTACGTCAGTTTTTTGCGCTTCGTCAGGCTGAACCATCTGGGCAAACCTACTTCGCCGGCAACATCGATTCGGTCCCGGAACTTGACGCATTGGTGAGAGGAGCCGGCTTCAATGCTGATGGTGATCAGATTTCCGGTGAATCCATCCGGGTAACGCGTGGACAGTCCGTATTTTATCCCGAAAACGAGGCACAAACACCGGTTTGGCAGCCTTGTAGTGACCATGAATCCTACAGGCTCTTTGAAAGTCCACAACTGCGAAACGATACAATCAACCGTATTATCGCTGCTTTTGAGCACGAAAACTATACGTTTGAGCACGTTGAGGACGCTTGCAAAAACAACCTCATTCGATTCAAAATTCCTGGTGCAGCGCCTGATGGGGCAACGCTGACCCTGCTGAGCCAAATCTCGTTTCCAGAGTATTTATTGTTAGATGCCGAGGCTGAAGCGCTCACGTTTCTCTTTATATCTCCAGATTATTTCCGGCCAGTCGATCTGCCGAATCTGGGAAAATACACGTTTGAAATTGTCTATCAGCCACCTACTTATGAAGAAGTAGTGGCACGACTGGCCGAGTCACCAGCCGCCGCCTTGAACCGCCGAGACCGATTTCTTAATCATTTACTCGCCCGATTTGCTGAAGACTTTTCTGACTATGCATTATTGCAGTTTTCTTCGGGGGAACAGCAGACCACACAATCACTGATTCGAGATAAAGAGCAGTTTCTTGCCGATTACCCCGTCATCAGCGAACGGCGTTCGACGGGATTCGACCAGACAAACAAGGCGGAGATTTGGGATTCGGATAACGTTACCGGCCTGGAAAGGCGGGTTGGGGGCTTGATGGGAATTGGCGATTGGAAACGCCGTACGCTTGCCCCGTTTGAAGTCGAAAAAAACGAACCAGGCTCGAAAGTAGCTATTCGCGATTTTCGCGGACGTGCATTATTTAAAAGTCCATATCCTGTTGAGGACCATGGCCAGTTCCTTGCATCTGTATGCAGCACAGCAGCAGTCCGTGAGGCAATCCTTCCTGTTGATTGCCCGAATTATAGCCGCTTTGGTATGGCGCTGTATGAAAACGATGGGGGCTTGCTTGCCCGACACCCGGATTATTATGCTGATGCGGCGCTAAGAGATAAAAAGGCTTCGTACGTATCTTCCATTTTTGCACATCCGGGAGGGTACGATGTACGGTACACTGAGGTAGCCGGCGGGTGGGTCTTCTATCTCGAAAAAGAAGACATGCGTTTGGCTGAATCGGTGAAGGCTTTTGAAGAAGATGTTGATGCCAAAGTAGCCTGGGTTCATTTTAGCACGCATGCCGTTGAGCACGCAAACTTCGAGATTGTATCTGATCTACATGGCGTTGGTTACCGTGTGTTGGTGTGGAATAAAGATCGGACGCAGGTGTTGGGGCAATCACCCGATCACTTTTACGTAGAAACGGAAGCCTGTGAGAGAATCGAAGCGATTATAGATTGCCTTACGAAGAATCGTCCTCAGACCAAATTAGTGCAAGATCCGCCAGCGTGGACGTGGCATCTGAGAGGAACGGATGGTGAACTGTTACTGGCAAGCTGTTATAACTTTGCCGAGCGGGATCAGGCCAGCTGGGCGTTATACAGGGCTGCCGAGCTCGTGCCTGAAGGCCTCTATATTCTACCACCCGCTGAAAGTGATGCTGGCTGGCGGATTGTCCTGGCTATGGACAATCCCCGTACGGTACCAGATGCAATTGTACTCGCTGAGCATCCGGCTTCATTTGTTACCGAAGAGGAGGCGCAGGAAGCAACCGATGCGCTATGCCACGCCGCTTCACCAGGTACCCTATACCGCGGGCAAATCGGGGCAATCAATCGATCCTATTTCTACGAATGGACGGGCAACGATCCTGGTGACATTTTATTAAAAAGCACCAGGTTGTTTGCGAGTGAAGAGGCCGCCGAGGCCGGATTATTGGCTTTACGCAGCTTGGCGCAAGATCCAGAGAACGTCCGTGTCGATAAAGAAAACGGATACCTGGTACGGGTATTCGATACGTTTGGAGACCTCATCGCAGAGCACCCTCGAGTTTTTCTGGATGAGGAAGAGGCCAATCTGCTGGCAAACCGTATTGTGAGATTGGCCAGGAAAAAAGGTGTGCCGGCAAGCCGTATCGTAACTGGTCCCAAGGTATGGTTTTATCGCCTCGTCGATCAGGAAAATGAGCCAATAATAAAAGCTGTTTCGCTTTTTCGAACCAGGGCGGAAGCACACGCCAAACTGATACACGCTACCTGGCATGCACGTCGCCCGAATTGTTGGCGGGCTGATGATTCAGACGGCGCCCGGGTTGCCCTAACCGATGATGCCGGACGCAAACTGGCCTGGTCGAAACCTTTTATCAACTTGGGAGAGGCTAAAAATCAGGAGCTGGATGACCGAGATCAAATGCTCGCGCTTTGGCGAACATGGTATGGATCAGAAAACATTCCTTTTTATGTGCATCCGACGCCTGGAAACTGGCGATTTTCCGTACATAAAGATGAAGCGATCGTACTCAATAGTACAGCATCTTATTTATCAGAAGAAGAAGCTGCGCTTGATTTAGAGAAGACGCTTACATTTGCCTGTAATAAACGCTACCTGAAGTGCATACAAGAGCCCGGCATGTGTCGATTCAATATCGGCGTCTATCCCTCGGGTAGTAAACATCCTCTTGCCGTTTCTCCGATACACTTCCCGGACAAAGAAACTTGTAACAAGGCAGCCGGCGCTTTGGCTGCTTATCTGAGAAGAAATAAGGTCCCCTGGCATACGAGGCTGGTTGATACCCATTATAAATATGAACTCTTTTGGGAGACCAGCGACGAGCGTATCGCAATCGCTTTTGCAAGCACTGTGCAGTATGCAGACGAAGGAGCCGCTGTTTCCGGGTTCGAATCTCTGTTGGCGTCCGTCGACAACTTGGAGGTGGCGCCCACACACGGTGAGCGATGGGGAATCTTGCGCAAAGATGGAGATGGATATGATGCAGGTACAGTGCATCCTTCTACCTATGGTAGCGAAATCGAAGCGCATTGCACGCTTGAAGATTTGAAACGGTATCTGAGGTGGGGAGGATGGAAGTTTGTACAGGTGACACCTGGCCGACAGTACAGATTTAGGATGCTCCACGATCATGCTGAATTGGCGACCTATTCGACCCAATTTCGAAATGAAGGAGAACGAAATGAGGAGCTAAAAACTGTGCGTGATCGACTGCAGCGTGCGGGCATCCAATATACAACGCTTACGCTCGGTCAGGAGCGTGTTGTGAGGGAGGGCAATGCCTTCAGATATCAGTTGCTGAGCTATCGAATGGGTGGTTGCGGTTCAGACAACGCTAACAGGGTCCTTTGGACCAGCGAAGCTACATTCGCATCACAGCAAGCAGCAGCTGCTGCTTTTGATGAGCGTTATCTGGATGTGTTGGCGTTGGCAAAAGATCGCGCCAATTATCGCAAACAGTGTGATGACAATGGCAACCGCTGGTTCTATACACTTGAGGACCCCCAATTGCCGGGGCAACCTATTGTCCGAACCGAAGATTTGTCTGATGACCTGGAGGAGCAATGTACAGCTTTACATTTAAGGCTATGTCATGCCAGATGTTATCCCATCGTCAAACAGGCAAATCGGTTTTGTTTTCGTGTAGGAGATCCTGCAAGTAACGAAGATGCCTGGGTATCTACCCATTCGTATTTGACGCCGGCGCTCGCTTTCGAGGCATTTTATCGGTTTGTAGAACTGGTCGCTTACCCGGATAATTACTACAAAGTTGATCATCCAGCCCAACCATTATTTGGATTTGAAGTGCGTGAGGCCGGGCTTGTTGAGGCAGATGAGCAGGTTTTATGTGATCCTTTTGGGACCAAGGAGAATCCACGTAATCCTGTACCACCTGTCCTTTGGTATCAGCGGCCCAATGACACCACATCAGGGGAAAAGCTGATACAAATCGGATACCTTGAATCAGGCGCCCCTCCTGATTCTCCGCCAATGGTCTCACCCATCGATATCAGGCAGCTTGACATATGGGATGGTGAATGCTGCGATGAAAATCAGCAAAACGCAGCAACGTTTACATCAACAGCAGACCGAGCCTGGCAAAATCTGGAGCAATGCGCTGTCGGTCTGGATGCCAAAACAAATTTTTCCGTTTTTCGCGATGCCGAAAAGCAATGCCGGTTGCGGATACAATTGGTGTCTGAGAATTACCGATTGGCCAGATATCGCAAGGTGTTTCATACGCATGCAGAAAGGGCAGTACAGCGCGATTGCCTGTTTGATACCATTGCAAGCGAAGTGCTTTGCTTGCCTCCCAAAATAGATTCGTCAGGAAACGCGCTTCGGGATACCAAACGACTGTATCTGGACGATGTTTGCTCGGTTGAAGTATGGGGGGTAGGCGGGCCGCGCTGGATCGTTCGTCGCGATCAGCTTGATCCTTCTCTACGGGTGCTGGAAGCGGACGACGATCGTATTGAAAGTCCCATAAACATTGAGATCATGTCGCTCGCAAGAGCAGTTGATTGTTACATTCCCATTCAGGATGAATCCAATCCAAATGCAGTTCGGTGGGGGTTATTCGACCTTCAAAATCGGCTGGTAGCTACAAGTTGTGATTCCTTTGAATTTGAGGATGAAACCGAATGCGAGCAGTGGCGCAATGCCGCAATCGCAGACGCCTGGGTTTACCCCTATATCAAAAAGGGGGATAAGTATGGATTCCAACTTGCCCGGTGTGTTGATGATATCTTGCTGGAGAGCGTCAATACGTATGCCTTCCCTGTCCGTGTGGCAGCTGCTTTTCGCCGACTCATCACACTCATTCGGGAGAAAGAACATTACGCGCCTTTTGAGTCAGATGATTGCGGTCCTTTCGGCATTGAAATCATAGATCCTGCCGAAATAAAGGCAACACATCCAGCCTCATTTCTGAATCGTGAAAGTGTTGCTCAGGCTATCGACGATTTGTCGAATACGATGGATGCCGAGGGTTTTCATGTTGTTGAGCATGTGTTGTTACGGCCGGCAACTGAAAAGTCACGACTGTTCAAACTTCTTTGCGCAGACTGTGACGACGATGCAGGGCATATACACTACGATGAGCATCGGAAGACCCTCGGTGTGTTATCCAGTGACGACCCTTACTCTTTCAAGTGTACCATCGTAATTCCGTATTGGGGCCGGCGTTTCCGCAATATCAATTTTCGGGAATACTTCGAGCAGACCCTGCGGCGAGAAGCACCAACACATATACAATTGAGCATTGTCTGGGTAACGCCGGCACAGATGCATCTCTTCGAATCAGCCTGGCGTGATTGGCTGCATACCAACGCCGCCGGAAGGGACAACTGCATGTGGGAAATGCACCTTGAAGCGCTAATCGATGCCATGGAAAAACTGCAAAATGCGTATCCACCGCTCAGCCGCTTTGGTGATAACGAAAGCGATGAAGAAGGCCGCATCATCGTGCTAGACAAAACAATACTGCCAACTTAGGGCCTCTACTTTATCGCGGGATGCCCATTCTCACTACCTGATAACGCCATGAATAGCTTGCTAAGTTTAGAGTACCCGTCTTTTGCGTCTTCGCAAACACTGCGCAGTAGCGACCTCAATGCGTTACGAAATTTTTTGTCGAGACAAAACCTGGAAACACGCACAGGTTTGATTGGCGTTGGCATATTAGCTGGCCTTGAGTTGTCGGTAGAGAAAGAGGATGACAACAGCATTGTGCTAGGCATTTCAAAAGGTATAGGTGTGAGTTCTGAACGGCCTGCTGAAAAGGATGAACCAGTAAATAAACAGGATACAGAAAATAGCCGGCCGGCAGACAGTAACCTTTTTATAGTGAAGAAGGATATCAGTATCAGGTCGTACCGTAGGCTGTCGGAAGACAGGGGCAAACAACTGGATGCAGGTGATATAATCGCTGCCGGGACAAATTCTTATGAGTTTTCTGAAAATGAGCTGCTTCCGGATTCAGGCGATTGGTATCCCATATCGCATCTGGAAAATATCCAAGATATCATAGTTTTCCTGTTCCAGTATGCAGACGATGTAACCACAGAAAACTGCGCCAGCCGATTCAATCCCAATGCAACCCGGTTGGCGCAGCGATGTGTTGTTATCGGATTGGAACTGAAAGAAGACGACGTGAATCGTGATGACCTCTGGATTGCCCCTGCATCAGTAGAAAAAATTAGCACGTTCCCATTTGTTGATCGGGTGCCCAAAAAACCGATGCAGTCCAAGTCAGGCGAGGATGAGGCAACAGCATTGTGGAACGAATGGAAAGATGCCGTGGAGAAGGCGCTCAGTGATGAAAACGCTGATTCGCTCTACAACATGTTGGCTGGTGTGGTTGAGCATAACATGCTCAAGGCATGGAAGGGAAATATCGAAAACATAATCGAAGACTGGTTCGATACAGATACTATAACAACGCTGCAGCCGGCCGGTATTCAGTATGTCCATGAACATCTACAGGACATCATTTGCGCATTCAACGAACTGGCGGCCTTTTATTTTCAACCTGTGTACTGTCAGGAATCGTTTGTCTTTCCGAATTACTTATCGCTTGGAAGCATCAAGGAGCCTGTAAAGCTAAGAATGCCCTTTTATCGGGTAGGAAGTATTGATGATGACCCGATGGCGGGTAAGTATGAGCATTACAAGGCCCGGCTGGAGGGTTTACTGGACCATTTCGATATAGGTGCTTCTAGGGAGGCGGACGAGCCTGTTCGCATAACTGGCTCCGGTATGAAAAGTGAAGTGCTGGACAAACAGGCTATTCCTTTCTATTACAAAGAGGCGCTCAAGAAATTCTGGAATTTCGAATTGTGGAAGACCGGTCGATATGAGGCTATTCAACAATATGAAGAACGTACACCAGCCAAAGCACATCCCCGACAGGCACTGCGCAAGGATATGATTAAGTATCCGTTCTTCAGAATTGAAGGCCATCTTGGCATGGACGCAGAAGCGGGAGTGGGTGAAATCAGACGCTTGCAGGAGCAGTTAAATTTACCTTTCCAGGTGATTTGTGTACCCGTAAAGGGGCCGGCCAGCGATGGGCCACAGGCCGCAGATGTTGCAAAGCAACCAGCTAATTATTTTGGACGACCGGGTGAATGGGGCCCTATGGGATTAAAAGAATTCTGTACGCGGTATCCAGGACTTGAACACCAGGGGGGCGTGCAGCAAGGCGGTACGTTTGTGCTAGTTTTCGATGAACGCGTTGAAGCCCCGGCCGACGGTGAAGGAGAAGGCGATGACGAAGCTACGCCCACATTATCCAGGCCAATCATTGCCGATTTTTCCCTGCCTCCAGGTGCGTATGTAAGGGGCGCACCAATGGCTGATTTTGATTACAGCGTTTCTTGGATGACCAGTGAGGATCCCCAGATCAACGAAGACAAGGTGTCTTTAAAAGAAGAGATATCGTCGCCACTCGCACGGGTTGAAATCGTCAATCGCTCCACAGATGCAGATATTACAGTCTGGGACGTTGCTGAAGGAGTGCCTGAGGACTATTACGCTTGGATAGAAACAGCAGGCACCTGGATTGGATATTTCGATTTGAACAAACTCGCTGCACACGGCAGTGCATACAAAAGTCCTGGAGGAGCGGTAGCGATCCGTGCCCGTCTTACCGCATCGGATATACATTATCCAGAAAGCCAGTTTGCGCAATGGATTGCGCTCTGTCCGTTAAACATGATGTTGGTTGCCTATGGGCAAAACGACAAACAAAGCCAGGCGCGAACCGAGATCAAAATCAATAAGAAAGGCCTTACCAAGATTCAGCTTCAAATTGATCCGTTGGGTGGTACGTTCGAAGTTGATGACGCGCTGAAAGAGCAACTGACGGGATTGGAAAAAACTACCGTCTCGCATGAGGAGTACATACCCGTTGTTTATGACGACACAGCCAGGAAGCTGCTGCCTGGAAGATATCCCATCACGTATAGTTATCCGGGAGAGTGTAACCTCAAGGAAGAGATTTTTCTTGTATTGGATGGCCCTTGGGCAGATTGCGAGATTGACAACATCCAGTATATGGGTTTCCTGGACGAAGCCATGCCGGCTGGTGTCAGGCGCGCGTTGGAGGAGAAAAAATTGAGCGCGCCATTTGCCAGAGTAGAAATATTAAACAAGTCGATGGCACACACCATCGAGTGGAAAGTCAGCCATGAAGGCGATGGAGAACCCTGGCATATCGAGCGCGCAGACGAAATAAGGTTAATAGGATACTTCGACCTCAATCAAGTACAGAATATTATCGTTGAAGTGACGGCTTATATGGAGCCGCACCCGCCACACACAAAAAAAACTGTCCCCTTCAATATTTGCCCTAAAGATGATTCGTATGAATTATTGATCGAACAAGTACAAGATGATGGTTCGGTGTTGCCATTGAGGCAGCTTGATCTTGTGCGAAATCAGGTGATGAATTTTGCGCTCGTGTTTAAACCCGCAGGTGGATGGTTTACCTGGCCTGAAGCATTGCTACCCTATTTGTCAGATGCCTCTCGTATACCCGATCCAGATGGCACTGATTTGCCTGGACTAGTTGCTTCAGGAGAAAAAAACTCTCCCATAGCCCTGCAGTTCTTTATTACAAATAGAGAGCTTCGAAATGGCGGGGAACACAAAATTCAGTACCACTATCCCTCTGCTTGCAGTGATCGCATCTATGAAGTCCTGTTAAAATTAGATGATGTACAAGGAGGCGAAGTACCGGCAGAAGCTGGAGAAACAGCAGTGGACAAGCTGGAGATTGAAACGTCAACCGGGCGATCAACAGAAGTGCTTAAGGACGGGGGCCCTGATGATTCCGAGGGGGCCTCGAGCGTCCTGATACCCGACAGGAGCGTGTTAAACAAACGCCGGCAAGCTTATTTCGAACAAGGGCAAGCGCTTGGTGAAGGAGGACTGGGGCAGACGCAGCTCTTTAAAAAGGCCATGAGCTTTTTGATGTTACCGCCTGCGCCAGAAAACCTCGACCAGACACTAAAAGCATTCGACGCACTGGTCAAATCCCTCGTTCGGGCGATCAATAGAAAGAACAATCCGAATAAACGAAAACAGGAAGCATTGCTACAGCAGACAACCGTATTTCTGCTTGATAAGCTGATCGCTGAATCACCGGCAGTTGTGCCTGATTCAGCACGTGAGAGTTTGAAAAAGGCTGTTGCCGCGATGAAAAAGGCAAAGTTAAAACTGAATACAGTGCGGACCCTGTGGAAGCCCGCTGAACTAAAGCATCCACTGACTAAGCAGTATCTGGATTTACTAAAGTAGCTCGCTGCAATAATCACGGACCAATACCATGCACTTTATTGGCAAACTTACATTTGATCTGCAGTACGAGGGGCGGCAAGTTGATGGCTGGGCGCTACAAAAAGAAGCTGCACAGTTTTGCAACGGACAACTTATCGATGCGCTCGAGAATCGGTTGGATCAGTTGCTGACTCCGGCGCAGTGGCTTGTTCTAAGCACACTTGAAATCGATATCGGTACAGTACAGGCGCCTATTGATTGGAACGATTTGCAGCAGCGAATCACAACCAGCATTATGGAAGCAGTCTCAAATTATATGATTGCTAATGAAGCTGAATCAACGCCCATAACCTCTCGATTTGCTTACACGGTCGAAAAATGGCTTCAATTTTTGCAAACGGGGGAGTTGGGAGGCCTTCGTTCAGCGATGCCCCACGAAAATTCCCATGAACACCTGATTGAAGCCGTGGCGAGTGAGAGCGTGCATGCAGATGCTTTAACGCGTGTTTTATCTGCTGAGCCCGTTGCGATATTGCGGCTTGTTCGGCAATATTCTCCAGACTTTCTCGGCCGTCTCGGAGCGGCTTTAACGGGATTGTCTTTTGAAGCCGTTGAAGCAGGACAGGGTAGGCTGGAAAGCCAACTCAAAAAGGTTGCCCGGTTTGTACACGATGTTGTTGATGAAAGCAAAAGCGCTTCAAAATCAGCGCTTCAACGCGCTCAGGAGAAGCAGCTTTCAGAAGCTCTTCTGGCAATTCAGCGGGCATTGGCTTCATTTGCCGAGCGGTACTGGTTGCTAATTTGGCAAACTGTTGTTCGCGAAAAAGTACTCCCTGATGAAAGACACCTCTTGGCAGAGGTATTGGCATATGCTACGCCCGTTCAAACCAGGATATTTATTGCAAGTCTTTTAGAGCAGCACAAAATCCAGGTTGGCATAGACAAAACGGTCTGGTCTGAATTCTTGGATGCATATACCAAAGCGTCTGTTAGAGATGAGATACCTGTTAAAAACGCAACACGCTTTTCCGAATTCAAAGATTTGCATGCCAAAGAGCCTGTTACGGATGATACGCCTGCTGACAATCCTACGCGTTTGCCTGAATACAAGGACGCGCATGCAAAAGCGTCTGTTACAGATGAAATGCCTGCTGACAACCAGGCTGAAAAAGAAACAGAAATACCTGCGTCTGCGCCACAACAAAAACTTGTTGGCGAATCAAGTGGTGGTGAAGAGAAAAATCAGTTACCAGAAAACCAGGTGGACAGGCTAGCAGACGATAATGATTTTGAGGAGTCGATCCAGCTTTTAAAGCTACATCCACACAGTGTGCCGGCAGAAGACAGTGCGTTCTGGTATGTCGAAAATGCTGGAATAATACTTTTACACCCCTTTTTGTCGCCACTCTTCGAGCAACTCGAACTGATTCGCGGTGACAAATTCCCCTCGCAGAAAAAACGCGAGCTTGCTATTCATCTCTTGAGATATTTGAGTACGCAAGAACATAACGTACCTGAATATGCCCTGACATTTGAAAAATTTCTGTGTGCGTGGCCAGAAAACGAGCCGATTAATCGGAATGTTCATATTTCAGCCCAGGTTGTCGAGGAGTGCAAAACCTTATTGCAAGCAGTGATCCAGCATTGGAGTCAGCTTGGCAAGACGAGTCCGGACACGTTACGCGATGCGTTTCTGCGTAGACCAGGAAAATTGAGCTACCAGACATCTAATGGCTGGCTTTTGCAGGTCGAGCAAACAAGTGTTGATGTGTTGCTCCAATATCTGCCCTGGGGTGTTGGAGTTGTCAAATTGCCCTGGATGGAAGACCTGTTGAGGGTGGAATGGTCGAGTTAAAAACATACGCGAACGTCCAACGGCCGTGTACTGGTGCTTCCTCGGCAGAGATCGCACTGCCCGTGTTTTTGAATAACGTTTGTTTACAATGCGTGAGTGCAACAGGTACAGCGCCGCCACATACAGCACGCGTGTTGGCCCTGATGCATACCGCGATGTACGATGCATGGGCTATGTACAGCACTACGCCAACACCTTATGGATTAAGTCAGACGTTACGACGACCAGTTGACGAACACACGAGGCCCAATCGCCGTAACGCCATCGTTTATGCTGCCTATCGCGTCTTGCATGCCCATTTTTACCTGGCACTTATTGCTGCTGGCCAGGAGCTGATTTTGCAAAATGCGCTGGATGAACTGGGATTGGAGTACAAAGATTTTGAGCTTAATCCACGTACGGCAGAAGGATTGGGGAATTTGGCCGGGCAAGCTGCTATAGATCGTGGCTCGGGTGACGGCTCCAACATGTGGAATACAATGGGCGGAAACGCGCCTTTTGCAGATTACACAAATTATCAGCCCAGCTTGCTGCCCGATCAGGTCCCGCAGCCACACCAGTGGGGAGAATGGCAGCCGCTCCGCGTGCCGCGACCTGATTCTTCTGAGACCATCGTACAGCAATTTCTTGTGCCGCATTGGGGGGCGCTGAAACCGTTCGCCATGAGGGATGGAGCAGAATTTCGTCCTCATATAGGTCCTGATAGAGACAAAGCTTCTTTGGAAAGAGAATGCGCTCCGCTGATCGAGATAAGCGAGCAACTGACAGATCAGCAGAAGGCCATCGCAGAATACTGGTCGGATGGCCCGCACTCCGTTACGCCGCCTGGGCATTGGTGCATGTTGGCCGCATGGCTGTGTGAGCAAGACAAATACGATACCGAGAAAGCGCTATATCTTTTTTTTATTCTCGCAAATGCATTGTACGATGCATCGATCGCAGCCTGGGATGCTAAGCGGCATTTTAACTATGTGCGTCCTGTTACAGCAATCCGACATATATACAAAGGCCGCAATATTACGGCCTGGGGTGGACATGAGCATGGCGGTGTACAGGATATGCCCGGCGAAGCATGGCATCCATACC
>JBCCIM010000108.1 GCA_039111535.1 Bacteroidota bacterium
ATCCCGGCCGGGCCCCCCGCCCCCCCCCCCGCCCCCCACGCCGCGGTGGCTTATATCTTCATCTCCCAACCGGGCTCGTACGTACGACCCCACATATTCTCCATTACATCTTTATCGTATACACGGCCGTTTTTCGGATTGCAATGCAATACTTCACCCGTGTGCTGTGCGATGTTGCCAAGCTGGCAGAGCAGTACGCTTTTGTGCGCTTCGTCGATTGGCGTATGCAGTGATTCACCGTCTGTGATGCCCCGCAAGAAATTGGCTGCGTGCAGATCAGTCTGCGAATCTGCACCCACCGTATTCAACTGATCCGAGGCTTCGCTTTTCAGATTTCGCTTCACCTCGTTGCCCCTGTGATCGTAAATGATGTAGCCATCCCGATCTACCAGTGCTGTACCTTCTGTGCCGTGTATGGTGGCGCCACGACCGCGACCAAAGAACTTATGGCCATTGCAGCTCCTTCCTTCCCACGAGAGTCCTTTGCCCCCTTCAAACTCAAATGACATAATCTGGGTATCGTAAAACTCCCAGTCGTCGTCGTAGTGGAAGCGACCGCCAGTGGATACAACCTTGGTGGGATAGTCTACGCCAAGCGCCCAGCGGCAGACATCTACTTCGTGCGTGCCATTGTTAAGGGCTTCGCCGGTGCCCCAATGCCAGAACCAGTGCCAGTTGTAGTGGACCACATTGTCGCGGTAGTCAACGCGGGGCGCAGGTCCCTGCCACAAATCATAGTTGAGCCAGGATGGAATCTCAGCCGGCTTGCCCCGCCCAATTGTACCGCGTGTATTAGAGTAGAACGCTTTGCCGTAGTAGGCATGGCCGATGATACCATCCCGGATCATCTCTACCAATTCGATAGAGCGTGGATCGGAACGCTGCTGCGTACCCATCTGGACAACTTTGTTGTATTTCTTCTGCGCCTTGACCAGGATCTCTCCTTCGAGCGGGTTGTGACTACACGGTTTTTCGAGGTACACGTGTTTGCCAGCCTGCATGGCCATCAGCGTTGCAGGTGCATGCCAGTGATCCGGCGCCGCAATAACCAGTGCATCGATGTCATCGCGCTCCAGCACTTTTCTCAAATCCACTTCTCCTTCAGGCGTTTTATCCTGCCGCTCAGAGACATTTTTCACACAGCGCGCAATGGCCCTTTCATCTACATCACAAATTACGGCAACTTCCGAGCCTGGCTGAGAGGCGAATGTATTGGCAAGCGCCCCACCCCGGCTATTAACGCCCATGACCGCAACAACAACTTTTTCATTGGGAGATCCACCCGGCATAATGGCCGGCAGGTTACCGGTGAGTCCGACGCCAAGCCCCGCAGCAGCGGTTGATTTAATAAATTCGCGACGATTACCAAATGGTGCCATGTTTATCCTCCATGCTAGGTGCTTTCCGGTGCAGTTGCATGCCGGGGAATGATCCAGCTATGTGCCCGGAAGTTGATCAAGGGTGTACATCAAATCGCGTTGTGGGAACCCGAAATGAGCGTTGCGCAACCAATATATAGAATTTGTTTAGCGTTCGCACAAAACTAAAACACCCGCCCCTGTTCAAACGAACTGAGGCGGGTGAAATCCAGGTAACATTTGTTCATGATACCTGTACCTGCGTGCACTATAATCTTCGCCAATTTTCAAACGACAATCAATCCGGCAAAACCCCGTATTTGCTGTAGGCAAAAAGCCTTACAGGACTGCGCGAGAAGATTAGTTAGAGACGGCCATCGCGGGTAGCAAAGACAAGGTCTGTCACGGCTGGTGTATCGCCGCCGGCCCGCAAGTCGCTGGCGATTTGCCCACGGTGGTATGCGCCGTGGGCAACAACGTGTTGCAATACATCGTCTCGCCGGCTTTCAAAAGGCTTGCCGCTGGAATTTGCGTATTTGATTGTCAATGCCAGGTCAAGTTCACCGAGCGCAGCAAGGTAAGACTCCCAACCTTCGCGCATCTGATCGATCTGGACGTCAATTTCGTCGAGCGACCAGTCTGGCCACACCGGCACAAGCACTGGCTCCTTTCTCAACCGCTGAAACCATACGTGTTCTGCCGCCAGCACATGGGCCATCCGTTTGAGGCTGGGCGCCGGCAGCCGCGTACTGCTACGCATCGACGCAAGGGTCTCCCTGTTTGCCCAGTCGTTGTACTTGAACAAGCGTTGAATATATGCTATATGGCTCATATCAGGATGCTGATCGTACTTTTCCGTGCCTCACCACTGGGGAAAGGCACTGCCATCATCGGTCACTTTATAAAACGCCAGGTCTTTGCCCTGATGTAGTTTTGTAATATAGATAATTTGGCCAGTGTGCATGGAAAAATGCTCAACCACATGGTAAATGGCCTCGAGCACTTGCACCTTGTTGCCCTGGATGGTCCGTGTCTCTTGCAATACTTCCGGTTCTACGTGTAAGATCACATCGCAGACCGCATCGATGGTTGTATTCAAAAGATGTTTGAGGACATCAACAGGCATTGGCCCCAACTCGCTAAATTCTGCCTGTCGCTCCCGAATATCCGGCTTGTTACCCACACCACTTACAATCCACTGCCGGGCATTGCCGCATAAATGTAAAATCAGGTTACCCAGGCTATTAGACTCTGCATTCGGACGCCACCAGATTTGATCTTCGTCCATGTCTTCCAGGCACCGAAGAATTTTCGGACCATAATGGTCTCTTAGATAGTGAGCAGAAAGCTTTAGAAAAGCCTGATCGTTTTCATGCATTGACAGGTAGCATTTGCTTCGTAATCATTTTTTGCAGGCAACTCATTTTGTTATATGTAGCCTTTCCTCTTTTACGCGCAATCAAAAAAAAGGACGCACCCCCTCCGGTACATTTCAAATTTTTTGTAGGGATTCACCTTACAATTTCTTTCAACTTTCCCCGGCTTTAACGACAGGGCCGTGCTTGCACCTGCCCCACAAATGTAGCCGTACCCTGATTTAAAAGTATTTCACTTATGAAATCGAGGGAAGTTATGAAGAACAATGTCAACATCCTGATTGCACACGACTTCTCGGATTGCTCAACCCAGGCCCTCAACTACGGCATCGAGTTCGCCATAGAAAACCAGGCAACATTGCATTTTCTGTACGTCGATGTACAATACCAGGCCCCGGGCAGCCCGGTTGTATCAGGGCACCCGGATGCAGTAGAGCTAAGGGAAAAGTTAATAACAAGCATCGACAATAGCTTTGCTGAATTGGGCTTTTCTATTGAGGATATTCCAGAAATCAAATTTGCAGTACAACGCCACATTGCGGCAGCCCCCGCGATTGTCACCTATTGTAGCGATCACAAGATCGACCTGGTTGTACTGGGCACCCATGGCCGGCGAGGCCTGACACGCAAATTGCTTGGCAGCGTTGCAGAAGAAGTTGTGCGCCTCGCTCCCTGTACCGTCTTCACTGTACAGGAAGAACTGCCCTTTAAGCCGCTTATTACCCGCCTCCATGCTGTTGCTGTGCCTTTCGACTTCTCGGACCACGCGCACAAGGCTTTGCTTTTTGCTAAAGAAGTAGCCGCAACGTTTGGGGCAACAATGGATGTTATTCACGTCATCGAAGAACACCTGCACAACACTTTCTACAGGGAAGGTATCGCCGGCGTCTATGACAGTGGCGTCAACCTCGAAGAAAAAGTAAAAACAGCGCTCGCCACAATTGTTAGCGAATTACCGGGCGACCCGGTACCTGTAGCGCTCTCGGTACTCACCGGCCACCCGGTCAAACAAACCATCAGTTGGCTGCAAAAGCAGGCGCATAATCTGGCAGTGGTGTCTACAACCGGTCATATCGGACTCGAACGCGCCATGCTGGGCAGTGTGGCGGAGCGGATCGTACGGCTGGCGCCTTGCCCTGTCTTCACCTTCAAACCCATCCAGCTTCCACGAAGCAACTCCGTCGCACGTCAGGCACCTGAAAAAAACCTGTTATAACCCTCACGTAAAAACAGCAGATTGCCATGCTCACGATAAACAAGATCCTGTTCCCAACCGATTTTTCAGCGTGTGCTGAACGCGCATTCTCACATGCAGCAGAGCTCGCTGTGCTTTTTGAAGCAGAAATCCATACGTTTCACGCACGCGTGAGGCAGCAAGAAGATTACCCGGCCCTGCAGCATTTGCTAGATCTACCAGAAGACACAATCCCGAAATCGCCCCACGTGCATCCGCCGGAGCACACCACAGCAACACCCAATCTCGTGATCAAAGCTGATGCTACAGCCAAGTCAGCCTGCGATGCAATTTTGAGTTATACCGAGAGCAGGGAAATTGATTTGATTGTGATGGGCAGCCACGGGCGCCGCGGACCTCGCCGACTCTTCCTCGGCAGTACAGCAGAATGTGTTATCAGAAACGCCAGTTGCCCTGTGATAACCCTGCGTGATGGCGCCAAAACAATGAAAAACGGAAAGATCAACCGCATCCTGGTCCCCGTTGATTTTTCTGACTTTTCGAGAGAAGCCCTTGCCCATGCTGTTGCGCTGGCAACCCTTACCGGTGCGTCGATCACCTTGATTCACGTCATCGAAGAGGCCTTCCTGCCAACAGTCTACGGCGTTGATCCTGTAAACTTTATTTCTGACCCGTTAAAAAAGAAATATGACAAAGCACTTACCGAACTCGGTGCTTCTATGGTACCTGCCGGCATCAATGTACACGTAAAGACACAGGTGGGGCACGCCGCAGAGTCGATTACTGCATTTGCGGAAACGGAAGGCATAGACCTGATCATCCTGGCCTCGCACGGCTTAACCGGACTCAAACGGTTTTTCCTCGGAAGCACTGCAGCTTCATTAAATCGTCAGGCACCCTGCGCGGTCCTCACAGTCAAAAGTTTTGGCAAAAAGCTGGTCAAAACCAGCGCAGCAAGCAACACCAGAACCAACGAGGCTGAGCCGGCCTGATTAACCGCTCAATAAAAACCTCTATACCAGACCGCCCAACACACCAGCAACCACGCGCTAAACAGGAATTGATCATGATGGATATCAAACACGTAATTGTCCCAACTGACTTTTCGGATATCTCAAAGCAAGCCCTTGCTTTTGCCTTTGAACTGGCCCAAAAACATGATGCGCAACTTGATGTTGTGCACGTATTTGAAGCCCCAACATTTCCTTCTTTTTACGGCGCCGGCGCGTTGCTCTTGTACGGTGAAGTGCCTGATATGAAAATGCAGGCAGCTACCGCACTGCAGCAACTCGTGGCCCCTTACAAAGAGCAGGCAGGCATAAAGCTGGATGCACACGTCCTTGAAGGCAGGGCCGCTGACCAGATTTGCAACTTTGCGCAGGAAGCCGGCGCCGACCTGATCATCATTCCTACCTATGGCCTGACCGGTTTGAGCCACGTTTTACTTGGCAGCGTCGCAGAAAGGGTTGTGAGGCACGCAAACACCCCCGTATTGGTGTATAAATCAATCGGGGTTGACAGCATGTCGAAAGCAGCGTAGCATTAAGGTATGTAAGGGTTTCCCCTACAAATGTGACGGGAATCACCATACAGGAGGGAGTTGGTACATGTCTTATGTTTAATGTAACAACGCCGGACGCCTTTAACCTGACCAACCTGTTTTATTGTGACGTGTATCCTATACGGGCCTATTGACGGTGAAGCTGCCACGACACTGCAAGAAACACTGGCAGCCAATTCAATTGCGTTGACGCCAATTGACAATACAGACACGTTGCAAGAATTAATTGCATCCACAGAGCCGCTGGTTCTTTTTTTCACAACCTGTGACCCCGACATTCTTGCCCTGGCGGATACATGCTGTGATCTCAACCAAAAAACCGTACTCAAAGTGCTGCTGTACGATGCAACATCCACAAACCCGCTCAAACTCCCCTGTGCAGCGCACCTGGATGATGTTATGCCATGGCAAACAAGTTTTGATGCTCGGCTACACTACCTAATCCATCGTGCACGCCGGCGCGCAGCCGCCTACAAAACGGCATCTGCCCTCGAAACCAGCCAGGCAAATGCACACGCGGTACTCGATACCACAGTTGATGGCATCATCACAATCGACGAAGACCGCATCATCCAATCGTACAACAGGGCTGCTGAACAAATTTTTGGCTATACGGAAGATGAGGTCATCGGTAACAACGTAAATATGCTCATGCCGCCCCCCTTCAGGGAAGAACACGACGGCTATGTAAAAAGCTACCACGAAACGAACCACAAGAAAATTATTGGTATTGGCAGGGAGGTACGCGGGCTCCGTAAAAATGGTGAAGTCTTTCCGATGGAACTAGCGGTTAGTGAAATCAAACACCTCACCCATCGCACCTACACCGGCATCATTCGGGATATTTCAGTTCGCCGCGAACTGGAAGTTGCGCTGTTGCATGCCAGCGAAGAAGAGCGCCGGCGGATTGGCCAGGACCTGCACGATGGCCTTGGGCAAATGCTCACCGGTATCGGCTTGATTGCCAAGAATATGGCAAAGTCGCTCGCGACTGAACATCCGGAGTCGTCTACAGGGATGTTTGAGCTGGTTGAACTTGTAAAGTCTGCAGATGAACAGGCGCGGAGTATCTCCCGCTCCCTGATCCCTATCGAATTGGAAAACGGTGGACTGAAAGCAGCCATTCTCCGACTCGGCGTCAACATTGAGCGGTTGTATGGCATTCCTTGTGATTACAAAGAAACCGGCCCGATGCCTGATATTTCTGCAAACGTAAAAACACATTTTTTTCGGATCGTACAGGAAGCCATTAACAATGCCGCCAAACACAGCAAAGCCTCCCGCATTACAACCGCTGTAGCTTCCAGCAAAAACCATTTGCGCGCCCATATACAAGACAATGGCATCGGCATCGATTTGCAACACCTCAACGGCCGCGGTATGGGCCTACGCATCATGCAGCACCGCGCCAACGTAATCGGCGCCAGCCTCCAGGTAAGGCCCGGTACCCCCGGTGGGACCACCATCACATGCACCTTGCCACTATCGACCTAATCCAAAATCAGGATACTGCGATGAAGAAAAAAGTGATTATTGTGGATGACCATCCCCTGATGCGTAAAGGGCTGGCGCTCACCCTTGCCACAGAAGGCGGGTTGGATGTATGCGCACAAGCTGAAAGCGCAGAAGAAGCCCTGGAGCAGCTAGGTGATGTAAATCCGGATGTTGCCGTCGTGGATATTTCCCTGCCAGGCATGAGCGGCCTCGAACTCATCAAGCACTTGCATATTTTTAACCCCACCCTGAAAATCATTGTTGTATCGAGACACGATGAGGCTTTGTATGCGGAACGGGCCATTCGAGCCGGCGCCCGGGGCTATGTAATGAAACTGGAAGCGGGCGAAGTGATTGTGGATGCTGTTAACAAAGTATTGATGGGGGGCATTTATGTAAGCCCGGAAATCAATGAACGTTTGCTGATGGGCATGCTTTCGGGAAAAAACACTGGGGCCCAATCTCCACTGGAATTGCTCAGTGATCGCGAACTGGAGGTTTTTGAGCTAACCGGGCATGGCATGGCGACACGCGATATTGCTGAACGGCTGCACCTGTCTGTTAAAACCGTCGAGTCTTATCGCGCGCGTATCAAAAACAAGCTCTCCCTGCAGAACGCAACCGAACTCATGCAGCAGGCTGTGCAGTGGATTGAAAGCGTCAAAGCCGGCTAGGCTGGCTGGCGAACCTGAACGGCTGATAAAACGCGCCATCCCGGCATAAATGTGCGCCCGCAGGGGCTTGCTATTCATCAGCCGGAATGATATTATCCTGCAAGATTGAACCTACCAACACTATATACATCTGAACCATGCAAGAAGCCGGCTCACCTTCCAGACCAGAACTCACGGAAGCGGACTATAACTCTCCGTTTCGGCACGACACAACGTCTGCATCGCTGCTTTATGCTGTCCTCTTCATCCTCTTTTTCACGTGCGTATTTATAGCCGTAGGCATTGCGATGGTCGTCTGAGCACCCTCCTTTTTAAGATAAACTACCCCTCTCCTTCCCCAACCCGCCGTCCACAAGGACAGCGCGTTGCTTTATTGCCGGATTTAGCCGACACATTTAACACATCCAGCGGCGGATTTCCCTCCGTGAGCGTGTAGCCGCTCTACGAATATTGATTAAACATCTTTTGTGATCTCCGGCCTGTGACCGATACACAACCAGTCCCCTTTCCCCCTCTCCTGCAGGCCGGTTGTGCGCTTAAATCGAAGGCGGTATGTTGCGGTTTTTATTTTTCTCAGGTGTCTTGCTAACAGCCTTTTTTGTCATTTCGGATATCCCGGTTACACATGAACCAGGTATTCTGGCACCCGAAGCCCCCCGGCAGGGGCCGGCAAAAGATGGGCTCATGTTTATGCACGAAGATTATGTTGTGCAGCCCCTTGCAACCTTTGACATCAAAGCGCGGGTTCTGTCGCGCAAACGATACTTGTTAGGTCGCGAATCCGAACTCGCCCCGATCGACCTTGCACTTGGGTGGGGCCAGATGTCAGACGAACAAATCCTGGACAACTTCTCTATTTCACAATCTGGCAGATGGTACTGGTGGCGTGCAGATCCGCTGCCTATCATCAGGCAGGAGGTCATTCGAAGTAGCGCAAACATGCACCTGATTCCTGCAGATGATTATGTAGCGCGACAAATCAAGAAAGTACGTCGGGGCAGTATTGTGCAATTCACCGGATACCTCGTGGAAGTAAAAGGAGACGATGGCTGGCGTTGGCGCAGCTCACTATCACGCGAAGACAGCGGCGACAATGCCTGTGAATTGGTCTATGTGAAAGATTTCGAGATCATCGACCCATAAGGCTCGGTTACCGTGCCCAATTTCTTTAGATAAATTGCCGATCTGGCATAGATTTCCCCTTGTAGCTGTAAGCCCAAGTTGTTAGTTTCAAAAACGTGTTTTCTGAGACTAACCAGGCTTGCCCATGCGCGTTTTTTGGTATTCCCGCATTTCCCTTTTCAAGCCTGCGTATATCCTTGGTCTGGCTATCCTTTTTACCGGAGGATGTTCTCGCACAGCTGTAGATCCCGCGCTTGAAGAGGCCCTGCCAGCCCTCGTCGATTACAATTTCCACATCAAGCCCATTCTTTCGGATCGCTGTTTCACGTGCCACGGCCCAGATGAAAACACCCGCGAAGCTGAGCTCAGGCTGGACACGCCAGAAGGACTTTTTGCCACCCTTTCTTCTTCATCAGGCAAAGCTATTGTGCCCGGAAATGCGCATAAAAGTGAGCTTATTAAACGTATTCGACATGATGATCCGGAAGAAGTGATGCCACCGCCGGCATCTAACCTGACCGTATCCGACTATGAAGTAGCGCTGCTGCAACGATGGATCGAACAAGGAGCCAACTGGAAACAGCATTGGTCTTTTATCCCGCCCACTACGCCAACGCCGCCAGCCGTTGATCAAACCGCGTGGGTCACAAACGAAATTGACCAGTTTGTTGTGGATCGCCTTGAAAGAGAAGGCCTTGCACCTGCCCAAACGGCTGCACCTGAGCAGCTAGTCCGCCGGCTTACGTTTGACCTCACCGGCCTCCCGCCAACACTGGAAGAACTGGATGCCTTTCTTGCAGACACCTCCCTGCAGGCTTACGAAACCCTCGTTGACCAACTCCTTGCAAAAAAAGCGTTTGGGGAACGCATGGCGAGCGAATGGCTCGATATTGCACGCTATGCTGATACGGGAGGCTATCAATCAGACCGGCTACGCCGCATGTGGCCGTGGCGCGATTGGGTAATCGATGCATTTAACACCAATCTGGGTTATGACAAGTTTGTCACCTGGCAACTTGCTGGCGACCTCCTCCCCAATCCTACCCAGGAGCAAGTCCTGGCTACTGCTTTTAACCGTAACCACAGGCAAACGGAAGAAGGAGGCAGCATCGAGGAGGAATTCAGGATGGAGTACGTGGCTGATCGAACGAACACCATGTCCACAGCTTTCATGGGCCTGACCATGGAATGCGCCCGCTGTCATGACCACAAATACGACCCCATCTCCCAAAAAGAATACTACCAGCTCTTTGCCTTTTTCAATAACATCGATGAATCTGGCCAGACCTCATTTTTTACGGATGCTGTGCCCGTGCCAACGATGTTGTTGTCTGACAGAGACACCATTGACGCACTTGAACAAACGCGGCAAGCGATTGCACGCAAAGCGGCTGAACTTGACACACACATGCAGGCGTCAACCGCTGCGTTTGAGTCCTGGTTTACAGGGTTAAAAGCATCCCCCCTTTCGCAGGCGCCTCCCAAAGGCCTCACAACGCATATTCCTTTTGAAACCATTGCCGATGAGCAAACGCCAAACCTGGCAAACCGCCGGCAACCCGGACACACCATCTTTAATCCCGAAATTACTTCAGGCAAAGTTGGGCAGGCTGTTCAATTTGATGGCGAGAATGGACTAGAATTCAAAGGCGCCGGCGTATTTGAGCGAACAGATGCATTTACCGTCGCTTTCTGGATGAAAGCAACCAAATGGAATCCATGGAATGCGCTCGTGCATCGCACAAAGGCAACGTACGATGCCGGCAGCCGTGGCTATGAACTGTCGCTTGAGCATAACAAGCTGGTTGCCGGCCTTAGTCATATGTGGCCCGAAAACGCAATTCGCGTAATCACAACCGACAGTTTGCCGGCAAATACGTGGGTCCATGTGGCCATGACCTACAATGGCTCCAGCAAAGCAGACGGGGTTTCGCTCTATGTAAACGGCAAGCCGGCGGCAACAGAAACCATCCGGGATAACCTTACCCGAACGATCAAATACGAACGTGTTGAAGTAAACCTGACCACGGGCTACCGATTCCGAGACACAGGATTCCAGGACGGCCTGCTCGATGATCTGCGTGTATATAACCGGGCGCTTACGCCGTTTGAGTTAACCTATCTCACAGGTGATGATCCTTTTCAGGCAATCCTCGGGAAATCTCCTGCAACCCTTGCAGCAGCTGACCGAGACGCGCTCACAGCTTTTTACAGGGAGCATGCAGATCCGGCATACCGAACCTTGCAGACTGACCTCAAGCGGCTGCGGGTACGCGAAAATGAGCAAGTGACCCCCATTCACGAAATGATGGTGATGCGGGAGATGCAGGAACGCCGGCCCACCCACATCCTCCGACGCGGTGCATACGACGACAAAGGCGAAGAGGTATCCCCTGGTACGCCAGCCGCGATGCTGGCCTTCGACGAAGCGTTACCACAAAACAGACTTGGGCTTGCAACATGGTTAACGGATGCGCAGCACCCGCTCACTGCGCGCGTTGCCGTCAACAGATTCTGGCAGATGTTTTTCGAGCAGGGCCTCGTTGTTACACCGGATGATTTTGGGAGCCAGGGCGCATTGCCAAGCCATCCGGCATTACTCGACTGGCTTGCGACAACCTTCGTCGACTCAGACTGGGACGTCAAAGCCATGCTTAAAACGATTGTGATGTCTTCTACCTACCGACAGGCATCAGCGGTCTCCCCGGAACTACGCAGCATCGATCCGGCAAATCAGTTACTCGCACGAGGCCCCAAAAAGCGGCTGGCTGCAGAGATGATTCGAGATAACGCGCTTGCCACCAGTGCGCTGCTTGTCGACAAAGTTGGCGGCCCGCCTGTTAAGCCTTATCAGCCAGCGGGGCTTTGGAAAGAGAAATCGGGTACAGCCTACGAACGCGACACGGGTGAAGGCCTGTATCGCAGAAGCCTGTACACCTTCTGGCGGCGCACCTCTCCTCCGCCCTCCATGATTACCTTTGATGCAACACGGCGCAACATGTGTGTCGTGCGCCGGCAACAAACAAGCACCCCCATGCAGGCACTTGTATTGCTCAACGACCCGCAATACGTAGAAGCCTCTCGTATACTCGCACAACGGCTGCTGCAAAGCTCCGATGCATCACTTCAATCCACAATCACACAGGCTTTTCGTCTGCTGACGAGCCGACCGCCAACCGCGGTAGAGCTAGATATCATGCGGCAGACTTATGAAGAGCAACTTGCAGAATTCAGCGCAAACCAGGCAGATGCCACCCAATTGCTTCAAATTGGAGATACTGCGTGGGACCGTACCCTGGCCCCCGAAAAACTCGCAGCCACAACTATCCTGGTCAATACGGTGATGAACTTCGAAGCAGCCATCATCAACCGCTAAACGGACGCCCAACCTTAACTTCAAACTGCCATGCACGACTGCCATAATTACAAGTCACTTTCTTCCCGCAGAGATTTTCTGGCGCGGACTGCGATGGGCCTGGGTGCTGCTGCACTTGGCACCTTGATCAATCCCGGCGTTTCCCTGGGAGCAGGAAAGGGTGACGACGACCAGCGCATCAAAGGTATTCTGGCAGAGCCGCACTTCCCGGCAAAAGCAAAACGTATCATTTACCTCTTCCAGAGCGGTGGACCTTCCCAGTTAGAGTTGTACGACTACAAACCCCTGCTAAATGAAATGCAGGGTGAAGAACTACCAGAATCCATTCGCGGTGGCCAGCGACTCACGGGGATGACGGGCTTCCAGAACTCATTGCCGCTTGCCGGCTCCAAATACAGTTTCTCCCAATACGGCGAAAGCGGTGCCTGGATCAGCGAACTGCTACCTTACACGTCGCGCATAACCGATGACTTGTGTTTTGTTAAAGCAATGCACACTGAAGCAATTAACCATGATCCTGCCATCACTTTTTTCCAAACAGGATCTCAAATCGCGGGGCGACCTTCTTTCGGGTCGTGGCTGAGTTATGGCCTGGGCAGTGAAAACGAAAACCTGCCTGCTTTCTGCGTTTTAATCACCAAAGACAAAGGGGGACAGCCGCTGTATGCCCGCTTATGGGGAAATGGTTTTCTGCCCTCCCTTCATCAGGGCGTGCAATTCAGATCAGGAAAAGACCCGGTGCTTTACCTCAACAATCCCGATGGTATAACCGATCGTAGCAGGCGCAAAATGCTCGACCGGCTGCAAGCGTTACACGAAGCTCAGAAGGCCGCAACGGCAGATCCGGAGCTCGACTCTCGCATTGCCCAGTACGAAATGGCCTACCGGATGCAAACATCAATCCCTGAAGTAATGGATACGTCCGATGAGCCAGACTATATTTTTGATATGTATGGTCCATCCTCTCGTGAACCGGGTACTTTTGCAGCCAATTGCTTGCTCGCACGCCGGCTTGCTGAACGTGGCCTCAAGTTTGTCCAGCTATTTCATCAGGGCTGGGATCACCATGGCGGCCTACCACGGGGCATAGAACACCAGTGCAGGGAAACGGACCAGGCGTCTGCCGCCCTGGTGCAAGACCTCAAACAACGCGGTATGCTCGATGAAACCCTCGTGATCTGGGGAGGCGAATTTGGTCGCACCAATTATTGCCAGGGCCGGCTTACAGCAGATGACTACGGACGAGACCATCATCCCCGCTGTTTTACCAGTTGGATGGCCGGCGGTGGCGTAAACGCGGGGTCATCTTATGGGCAAACCGACGAGTTTGGCTACAACATTGTTGATGAAGCCGTGCATGTACACGATTTCCAGGCCACCATCCTGCACCTGCTCGGCATAGATCACGAGCGCCTGACCTTTAAACACCAGGGCCGGCGCTTCCGGCTTACAGATGTTCACGGAAAGGTCGTGCCGGCTTTAATTGCATAAAAACGCGGTTCTCATCCGTTTTTTGCTAGTAACCACTTGCTTTTTGTCCTGACATTACTAACCTTTCAAATCCGACACGTCTGACGTGTGCCCTGACGAGAATAGCACTCGTTTGCGTCATCACAGGCTGAACGACCCACACCTCGTTTACCTGCTCCCAAAAAAATCATGCGATTTAACATACTCCAAGAAAACGCTAACAGTCCGTTTTCATTCCAACTGTTAAGCGACCAGGGTGACGTATTACTCACCAGTGGTACCTACAACTCGCGCGACAACTGTACAGATGGTATTCGCGCGGCAATCGAAGCCTTACGCGATCCTGAATCCTTTGGTATTCAGGCCGGCAATTCGGTTGCCCTCCGCGGGCCAGACGGCTCTCAACTGGCAAGCAGTGCTTCTCTCGCTTCCCGCCAGGCTGCTACCGAGCAAATTGCAGACATTGTCGCTGCTGCTGCGCAAACCACGCAATACGACGTAACGTTCACCACAACGCGCCAGACCACACGACGTCAGCAACGGGCGTTTCAGCGTGTTTCTCCTGAAGAACTTGCTGCCTTGTATAACTTTACCCGCACCTCTACAGGTGCACAAGGCTTTGATGTTTACCAGGAAACGGAAGACCAGTTATACTATTTCCACTTCAATGATGCATCAGGACAGCCGGTCCTGTTTGGGCGCGGCTTTCCAGCTTCTGCCAAGCGTGATCGCCGGATTGAAGCGGTTATCCGAAATGCCAGTATCGAAAAACGATACGACATTGTGGAAGACAATGGCAGCTATTATTTCACCCTGAAAGCCCGAAACGGACAGGAAATTGCGCGTAGCCGCTCTTTCCCAAACCGTGCCGGCGCTGAGGGCGCAATTGCATTCCTAATCGGTAGCGTTCCAGGTTATGCAGACCAATACATCAAGAAACGGAAATCGCGCTCACAATCTGTGAGTAATGTCTACGACTTCAGCCAGGAGTCAAGCTCTGGAGAAAGCGGGTTTGAGAAATTCAAAAATCCGATTTCACGGCAGCATTTCTTCCACTTTAACGACGATCAGGGCAAAGCACTCCTTTACAGCCAGGGCTACTCATCACCCAAGGGTAGAGATAACGGCATTAAGTCTGTAATCAGGAATGCCTCAATCCAAGAGCGATTTGAAGGCAAAGAGCACAATGGCAAATATTACTTTGTCTTGCGCGCGGGCAACCGCCAGGAGATTGCCCAGAGCCGTTTCTTCGATACTGTAGAGGAACGGGACCGCTGGATCACCTACTTTGTGGGCTCGATCAGTGGCTATGCCGCTGCATACGGCGTTACGCAAACAACATCATCAAGCCAAACGGAACGCTTTACCCTCGACGCACCAGCCGGACTTGCCGCAGGCCTTGCAGCCGGCGCAGGCGCTGCTGCCGCCGCATCAGCTGCCGCACAAGAAGCAGCTGCCGCAGAAAAAGCTGCTGCAGAAGCTGCTGCGCAGAAAGCTGCTGCAGAACGAGCAGCTGCCGCAGAAAAAGCTGCTGCAGAGAAGGCTGCGGCGGAAAAAGCAGCCGCAGCGGAAGAATCATACGATACTGCGGATACGGTATACGGCAACGCTCCGGCCTATGAAGAAGCCGCAGCTGTTGGTGCAGGTACTGCCGCAGGAGGAAGCGGTGGTGGCGGCTATGAAGCTTCAGGTGAAGAAGAAGAGGAGGAAGCGTATGCTTATGCCGGCGATGACGACGGCGGCTTCCGGTTATGGCTGCCATGGATCATTGGCTTGCTTGCGCTGGCCTTGCTGTTATTCTGGCTCCTCTCGCAAATGAACGGTTGTGGCACCAATCCGAACCTCGCCGGCGCAGACGGTGAAGGCACACAGCAGGAAACTGTTGTAGATGCCGGTCCGGGTGACGCCGCAGCGGAAGTGCCGCTTGAAGAAACAGATACCTCTGCAGGTGCAGGATCAACAGGCGAGCCTCCTGCCCCATTTGGGCCATCAGCTGTCGACCTTGGCTTTGATCCCAATAGCCTGATTGGCCGTATGGCGACCATGCTTGCCGCGCCTGACCGTAGCTTGCCGGCATCCTTTGTACTCGATGCAGTGAGCTTCCCGCGACACTCTGCGAAACTCAATAAGTCGGCATACGATCAAGTTGACAACCTCGCCGCCCTCCTTAAGGCCTATCCTGACCTGAAGATCAAGTTTATTGGCCATATCGACGGCACCGAAGATGACAATGTCGCCCGCTCTTTCATGAATGGAGAAAACATCACGCTGTCTGCTGTTAGAGCGCGTTGTTTGTACCAGAAGTTCATTGAGAGTGGCATCGGAGCAGGACAGCTTGACTTCGAAGGTGTTGGTGCCTCTTCGCAGTTGGTCAACAACAACACAGAATCTAACAAACAGAAAAATCGCCGGCTCGAAGTGATATTCTCTGCTTTGTAAGATTTTACAAACTTACGATCCGAAGTGGTTCGTGGCGCTGGCTGCGAACCACTTTTTTTATCGCCACGTCCCATTTGAACCCAATTCTCTTATTTTACTGTGATCTAGACAGCACCCCCACCGAGATGCACCCATTCATAAACGCGTGTTGCTATGACTACAGGTATTGCCGCTTCAGTCAGTGTTAAAACTGACGAGGAAATTGCTGCTTCATTTGAAGCTGACGGATTTGAAGTCATCAATAAAGTGACATTTGAAGACATGCGCGGCTTTACAGCCCAGAGCAAAACGGTCAAAAACATCGTGACCGGAGAATTCAAGCGTGCCTACTATGTTGAAGGCAATAGTTATCAGATGGGCTATCTGATCGGGATGATGGCGCATGATGCCGTTGAACAAATGGTCGTCAAGTTTGAGTCGCACATCATCCCCAGCATGTTGCACAAAAAGGGATTCTTTGCACGGCTGGCATCGCGGATCATCATGTCGGTGGTAAGAAAGTCGGCCTGGCGGCACCGCAAGATTCTGCCAAAATCATTGTGGGATGAACTGAATGGTATACGGGATGCTTGCCGAAAAATTAACCGCAGATCCAAGGTTGGTGTTAAGCGCCTGCTTGCCCTCAACATGGGCTTTGATATTATCATGGCAACAGCATACGACCCCGAGTCTTTCTTATTCCAGCGACTCGGACTCAAACCGCATGAAGTCCGTACGGACCATGTAGGCTGTAATGCCTTTTCGGTGTTTGGCAACGCAACAAGCGACGGCAAACATTATATGGGCCGCGATTTCATGTTTCCTACGGGAGGCGTTTTCCAGGATGTTGCCTGTATGACCATTTACAACCCCATGGACACCGAAGAAGTTAATGGCACTACCCGACATCGGCTCCCAACGGTTTGTATGACAGCGCCCGGCTTTGTTGGCTGCATTGCTGCGCTCAATGAAAATGGTATTGGCATTGGCGTAGATATGCTCCCCGGGGCAAACAACAGCATCAAGGAACCGGGCTTAAATTCTCTTTGCCTGGTACGCCACACCGCAGACTATGCAGCATCTGCGCAAGACGCAGTGAATATCATACAGGAAGCCCCGCGCGGCGTTAGCTGGCTGTACGTGGTTGGTGATGGGAAAAACGACAAAGCTGTGGTAGTAGAAGCCGGCATGAATACCGATGACTTTGATCCATACGTGTACCCACCAGAAAAACTGTATAACATTGGCGTGCTTCCCAGCCCTGCGTTTTTTGAGAACCACGCCCCGGTCAAACCTGTCAAGGGTATGATTGCACGCTGGAGCGACTACAAATACCCTGAAGTATTCCTTACAGCCAACCACGGCCTCTTCAGTCACTTTGACAAGCCGTACGACACGGCCATGATGGGTGAAAAGAACTTCATCAACCCCGGCTTCAAATCAGGATCCTTTTCGCAAGATCCACCGCTTGCTATAGATAATAATCCCAAGTCGTATTATTTCGCCCCGCAGCGTGAAACCCGGGATGACATGATACTCGTCACCAACATGGCAATTACGCCGATCATGCGCTTGCCCGGCATGCACGATCACACCGCAGACATTGCCGGAGAAGATGCACTCAGCCAGAGCCAGTGGCGGTATGATGCGCTCAATAAAGAAATCCTTGATGCATACGGCGATATCGATGAGGATAAAGCCTGGGAGATTATTAACTTCCTCACGCCACTGGAAGGCGGTCCTCATCCGAAATTCTATGGCCATGGCAGAAATTCGCAGGAAGAAATAAACCAGATTGTGGTGCATGGCAGTACATCGTTGCTAAATCTGACGGACAAGACCATGAAGAGTATTTACGGGTACTTCGGTGATGGCCCGGTTTCGCTGACGCTGCCGGCGTATTTGGACTAACTGACGCTAAAAGAACTCAGCGTTGATTCCGTCCCATAGCAACTTCACGCCGGTTATAAACAGGAATATGTAGCAAAGGAGGTAGAACCATTTTTCGTTCACCACTTTGTGCAACCGAAGTCCTAGCCAAACACCCAGCGGCGCAATCGGCGCAAGGATGAGCGAAATCATCAGGTTGTCGCCGCTTAACTGCCCGAGCAAAGAGTAAGGGACCAGCTTAACAAAGTTGAGGATGGTAAAGAGGACCACCATCGTCCCGACAAAAATGGTTTTATCCAATCGTTGCGGGAGCAAAAATACGTTGGCAGGTGGGCCGCCGGCGTGCACGCCAAAACTCACGAAGCCGGCAAGTACCCCCCAAAAGCTTCCTTTTACGGGATCGGGTTTTGTTACCGTACCTTCCGTTTTCTTTCGGAAAAAATTGAACGTAAACATCACAGCAACCAGGCCGATGATGATGCGGATATACCCTTCACTGAGGTAACGAAAGGTAAACGTACCGATTAATACACCGACCAGGCCTGCGGGGAGTAGTATTTTTATGTTGGTTTTATCCCACAGCTTGCGGTAATGCCAGATATTGATGACATCCATGAAGCAAAGCACGGGCAACAAAATTGCAGCAGCCTGTACAGGAGAAATAACAAGGGCCATCAAGGGCACGGATAGCACCCCGAGTCCGCCACCAAATCCACTCTTTGCAATTCCTGCGATCAGTATGGCAAGAAACGCCAGGATGTAAAACAGCGGGCCTTCTATCACGCCACCTCCTGATCCGTCCAGACAGCCAGCACATTGCCTCCCGGATCGGCAAAATGAAAGCGTCGGCCTCCGGGGAATGCAAAGGTCTCTTTGACAATTTTGCCCCCATACGCCACAATATCAGCTTCTACTGCTTCCAAGTCCGTAGCATACATGATAACGAGTGGCAAGCCGGCCCCGGCTGATGTGCCCCGCCCAAATCCACCATCTATACGCCCATCATTAAACGCGACGTAATCGGGGCCGAAGTCTTCAAATTGCCAACCAAAGACTTTGGTATAGAAATGTTTGATGCCTTCCAGATCCGGTGCTGCAAACTCTACATAATCCAGCCGCAAGTTGTGTTCAGCTTTGCTCATACCAGTGTGTTCAGGTTGACGATCTTCATGCGGTCTGGAGATTAGTCAATTCGCAGAAGACGTGCAAAAGTTTTGTGCTTGAAAACCGAATAGGAACCTGTCCCCTGAATGCCTCACACGGACATCGAAAAATAGCTACAACAAAAAAAGCCTGACCCACGAGGAATCAGGCTTATTGGCGATTTAGATCGCCTTCCACTCTTAGCGTACTCAATTTAGGTAATCAGATGCTACCTAAAACAGGGGGAAACCTCTGATTCTGCGTGGGAAAATTCCCGACACGTTACAAATCAAGCTTTTTTACTTCATCTGGATCCATCTTAAGCAGGCCCTGCTTCTTAAAGTAGATCATTGTTGTTTCAACCGTTCCATGCCGCATCCGCTCGCGCACATCGTCAACGCTTAGGCCGCTATTTAGCCACAGGAGCGCAGCTGTATGGGTAAGGCTATGGGGTGAAACGCCCGGACGCTTGATGCCGGCGTCCGTCAGATGCAGGTTAATACGGCTGCGTACTGAGCGTGTATTAAGGCGTTTGCCTTCGGAGCGGTGGCCGTGAGAGACAAACAAGGGACCATCCGGCGCAACCCGCGTACGTGTATCCAGATAAGCCTGGACTTTCTCCATGACATGTGCATCAATCGGGACTTGCTGGTCCTTTACCGTACGGCCTTTTCCTTGCACCCTGAGATACCACCCCATGAGCGTTTGCTCCAGGTCTTGCACATTGGCACGGATAATTTCGATTTCGCTGAGTCCGGCATACAGCATCAGGAAAACAATGGCCTGATCCCTGAGGCCAATCTGGTTTGACGGGATCAACTGCTGTAACAGGGCTTCGACGTCAGCTTCTGTAAGTACTGCACGAGAATGAGAACTGGGGCGACGGTTTCCTTTAACGGAGCGTGCGGGATTGTCAGCCAGCATGCCGATGTCAACCAGGTACTGACAAAGCCGGCGCAGGGCGGTCAGGTAGGTCGATACCGATACCTGATGCAATCCGCGCTCCTCCATCAAATATTTTTTATACGCCTCTACATCCTCGGTTGTGAACTTGAACGCAGCCTTGTTAACAGCAAACCAACGCTCAAATTCATTGAGTGAGCGCCTGTATGTGCCGGCTGTCTCCGGGCTTTTATCTTTCAGATATTCCTTTACAAAATCCTCAATCCGGCGATTTAATTCGCTCACCGTAAGGGATAAGGTCTGTTGTACTTCCGGCTTCTCCATTACTGGATTCCGCGTGTGGTGGATTATAAGTGATGGTCTTCTCAGTTGCCCAACACCCGTACGACCACAGGTACTGCCCCAGATATAGCACCAAGCAATGCAGGACCGGGAAAGAAAGGATTATAAGATGGGTCGGGCAACCACGTAGTAATCAACCCAATAGAAAGGACTTTGTCAATAACGGATTTAAGAAAAGATAACGGAAATTAACTTTTTTCCGTTATCTCTCCTCTATCCGTAATTTCCCAGGTATCCCATACGCAGCTACTTAAACAACGCCATTCGGGTCGTGCGACTCAAGAATGGAGACGTACCGCTGCAGGAATGAAGATGCCATGGCACCATCGATAATGCGATGGTCATATGAAAGCGAAACGTACATAATGCTACGGATAGCAATGATGTCTCCGAGCTTAGGATCTTCAATCACAACAGGGCGCTTTTTGATGGTGCCTGTAGCAAGGATGGCAACCTGCGGTTGGTTAATAATTGGCGTGCCCATCAGGCTGCCAATCGACCCTACGTTGGTTACGGTAAAGGTACCGCCCTGCAAATCAGCAGGCTGCAGTTTCTTGCTTCTTGCGCGGCCTGCAAGATCAGCTGCTGCGTGTGCAATACCAGCCAGGTTAAGCTGGCCAGCGTTCCGAATTACCGGCACCACCAGTTTGGACTTATCAATCGCAACGGCGATGCCAACATGGTAGTCTTTTTTCAGGATAATGTGGTTGCCTTCAACTGAGGCATTTACCATCGGATGCTCCCGCAGTGCTTCTACAGCCGCTTCTACAAAGAAGGGCGTAAAAGTCAGCTTAGCCCCTTCACGCGCCTGAAACGCTGCTTTGTTCTTCTCACGAAGCTTGACGAGGTTGGTTACATCAATCTCGGCAAAAGAGGTAACGTGGGCAGATGTCGCGATGGAGCGTACCATATGCTCCGAGATAATCTGCCGCATGCGATCCATTTTCACGATTTCAGACCGGAGTCCGGATTCGACAAAAATGTTTGGATTAGCCGCAGGTGCAGAAGCCGGCTGTGCAACCGGAGCTGGCTGCTGTGGCGCCGTTTTACGCTTGGCGACAAAGGCCAGGATATCTTCTTTTGTGATCCGACCTTCCCTACCAGAGCCACTCAACGCTGTAAGTTCAGCCATTGAAAGGCCTTCTTTTTCAGCGATGGAACGTACCAGTGGCGAGAAGAACTGGCCATCAGGCCCACGGCGCGGAATCGGGCCGGCGGGCTCTCCTTCTGGTACCAGCAACGCACCATCGCCTGCAGGTGCAGCCTCTACATGTTCAGAGGGGACCTCAATCGACGGCGTGCTCGCTGCAGGAGCCGGGGTAGCCGGCTGGGGTACAGGTGCAGCGGCTGCCGCGCCCGTTGCAATAATGGCAATATCGGTCCCTACCTCGACAGTTTCGCCTTCAGGTACCAAGATTTCAACGAGCGTACCAGCGGATGGAGAAGGTACTTCGGTATCCACTTTGTCGGTACCAATTTCGAGCAGCGTTTCATCGAGATCGATGGCATCACCAGGCTGCTTGTGCCACGCAATGACGGTCCCTTCGGTAATGCTCTCGCCCATCTTGGGCATAATAACTGTAGTGCGCTCACCGCTGGCAGCAACGGGCGCTGCGGCTGGCGGCGGCGCAGGCGCTTCTTCAACAGGCGCTGCAGCAGGTGGCGCGGCTTCCGGCGCAGCTACAACAGCAGCACCTACTTCCGTCTCAAGCCATGCAATAGTCACCCCGACATCCACTGTTTCTCCTTCTGGCACTACAATTTCAGCCAGTACACCGGCTGCCGGAGAAGGCACTTCGGTGTCGACTTTGTCAGTGCCAATCTCGAGCAAGGTTTCATCCAGCTCAATTGCATCACCTGGTTGCTTAAACCAGGTAATAACCGTCCCCTCAGTTATACTCTCGCCCATCTTGGGCATTTTGACTTCAATTTTGGCCATAGCAGCTATTTATCTTGGGCTGTAAAGCATTGATATCCAATAGCAAATAAAAACTGTACCAATCAGTTAGTTTCCACCAGATCCCTGCTTCTCTTGCTCTTGGGAATTAACCCTTTAATTTCAAAATCTTTTTTACGGCGCTCCATTAAGGAGAAATACGGTGCTCACATGTCTCTTGTGATGCCGGCACTACAT
>JBCCIM010000109.1 GCA_039111535.1 Bacteroidota bacterium
AACACTTTCTTTTGTAAAAAAATATTAGATTCTTGTTAAGAAAGTCAAATAAAATTAGGTTTCTCCGTTTTTCTTGAAAGTTTGAATTGTGTGTATTATTATACACACTTGTGTATCTGGCAATTCTAGGCAAATGACCTCAATCCCGGTTCGATATCGTTACGCTGCGCTGCTCTTGTGGGCGGCCTGCGCTTTGGTGTTGAATCCTGTATTCGATGCGTTTAGCCACAGTCACGACGATTGCCACAATGAGGGCTCTGATGTTGTTGCGCTGGTAGAAGGGACTGCCGAGGATCTTTGTCCATATTGCGACGCCGTTTCGCCGTTTGCCGACACGGCAACGCCACCACCTTTCTTCCTCCTGGAGGATTTAGACGAGCAAACTGCGGTTGTTATAGCGCGTATCGCTGATTGCAGGCTCTTCCTTTCTGCCCGTTTGCGGGCACCACCTGCAATGGCCTGACCGATTCCCGCTCCCGCAAAGCCCCATTGGATGTTTGCCAGTCGATATTTGGATGTGATCAGAATTTCTGGCAGGCAGTGACCTATAGGATGTAGCCTTGCCTGTTCGTGTGAGGGGATGACGTCAAACTTGATCCAATTTAGCCAAGATGCCTTGGCTGAAAGCTTCTCTATTTCTTGGTGGAGCCGCTGCGTACGCTACGCCATCTCAAGTTTTACGATCAGGTATTATGCCCATGCAATGTAATTGCGGTGCAAAATGTCGGCTGCCTCTAGCCTTTTTATGTATCTGTCTCTTTTGTTACGCCCCAAACACCAGTGCACAATCTGTTGAAGGCACGGTGCGTGATACGGAGGGCCGAGCTTTACCAGGCGTACACGTTGCCTTGCCCAATCTGGAACGCGGAGTCGTTACGGATGAAGCAGGACGGTATCGCGTAGATACGCTGCCGGCGGGTGAACACGTTTTCTCGTTTAGCTATATCGGTTTTGAAAATCAAACAGTACCCATTCGCGTTGATGATGCCCTGATTGTTCAAGACGTGGTTTTGAAGTCAGATGTGCTTCAGACGGGGGAAGTACTCATTGCAGAAGATCGAACTACGGTACTCACACGCGGCACGCGCGCAGTTTCTGTTCTTGATCCGGCTGAACTCATGGAAGTCCGTGGTCAGACGCTGGGAGAGACGCTGGAGGCGTTGCCTGGTGTTACCGCATTAAGTACAGGACCCTCTATCTCAAAACCCGTTGTACGGGGATTACACAGCCAGCGTGTGTTGGTACTTAATGCCGGCGTTGCTCAGGAGGGCCAGCAGTGGGGGGGCGAACACGCTCCCGAAATTGATCCGTTTGCGCCCGTCAAAATTCAGGTAATCAAGGGTGTTGCCGGTGTAGAATATGGCGTTGGCGCCATTGGAGGCGTGATTCGGCTGGATCCCCTGGAATTACCCTACGTGCCAGGAGAACGTATCAAAGGGATACTTTCAACCAATGGCTTTTCCAACAACTTGCAAGGCGCCGGCTCTCTTTACCTCGAAGGCGCTGCAAATAAAATTGCTGGTTTGGGGTGGCGGGTACAAAGCAGTTACCGGAAAGCCGGCGATTCAAAAACGCCTGATTACCTGATCAGGAACTCCGCATTCAAGGAGTTCAATGGGTCCGCGTCTGTGGGGCTGCGCCGAGACCGCGTGAATCTGGTTGCCTTGTATAGTCGGTTTAGTACCACGCTGGGCATATTTACCGGTGCACACATTGGCAACAACAACGACTTATTGCGCGCCATTGAGCGGGGGCGACCCTCTTTTGAAGGAGATTTTGGTTACGATATTAACTCTCCAAAACAAGAAATCACCCATAATCTTGTCTCTTTGCGGGGAGATTACCGGTTGAGTTCGGGGGGCTGGTTTGAGGCCCAGTATGGCTTTCAGGTGAATCGCCGGCAGGAGTTTGATGCGCACTCACGATCAAGTGATTCGCTTGCAACGGAGCGCCCGGCCTTTGATCTGGCGCTTGTCACGAACTCCGTGGAATTAAAATTCCATCACAAGCCTGCTAATGGATTCTTTGGGGTCTTTGGTATCAACGGTATGAGCCAACTCAATCGAAACGAAGCCACGGGTTTTCTTATACCAAACTTCCGGGCTTTTTCGGGGGGGGTATTTGCCCGAGAGACCTGGGTGAAGGATGCGCTGACTGTAGAAGCTGGCGCTCGCTTTGATTATCGATGGGTGCGTGCATGGCCAAAAGAGTTTGGCAGTCGCGGCGACTTTATAAAACGCATATCTGACTATGCCAACTTTTCCGGGGTGATAGGATCAACCTGGCAGTTTGCATCAACCTGGTCTCTTGGCGTGAACCTCGGCACAGGATGGCGGCCCCCAAGCGTCAATGAGTTATACAATTTTGGCGTACACCACGGGACCGCCCAGTTTGAAAAAGGGAACGCAGACCTGGAGTCTGAACGCAGTGTCGGCCTCGATGCAACGCTGCGGCACGATGCGGAGCGGGTGCGGCTGGAGTTTAGCGCCTACAATAATCTGTTTAACGGGTTTATTTATCTGTTTCCTGAAGAAGTACCCCGTGTTACGATCCGCGGTGCCTTCCCATCCTTCCAGTATGAGCAGGCGGATGCACGCCTCCGTGGTTTTGAATCTGCCCTTGGATATGACCCTCTATCGTGGTTAACCATTGCGGCACAGGTGTCTGTTGTTCGTGGCGATAATCTGGATGATGATGTGCCCCTGATCAACATGCCGGCAGACCGCGCCTCATTGAAATTGCAGGGTAACTTGCCAGAAAGCAAGCGCATGCGAGACACGCATATTGCGCTGGAGGGGGTGGTTGTGCAGAAGCAAAATCGCGTACCCGAAGGTGTTGACTATGCACCGCCACCGGATGGGTATGCGCTTTACAATGTCAGCATAGCAACTACGTTTGCCATGCAAGCGCCCGTGCGCCTGAGCCTCGAGTTACACAATGCACTGAACACAGCATACAGAGATTATTTGAGCCGCTTCCGGTACTATACAGATGAACCCGGGAGAAGTCTCATTTTAAGGTTACAGGTACCGCTTGGCAATCAGAACTAGCGCCCTATAGCAGCGCTACTGAATTCAGAAGCAGATTAAAGGAGAACATATGCATATTTTCGAAACGGCGTCATTACAGGCGCTACCGAGCTTCCCGAGGCGTCCGGACCAGTTAGCTATTGTGAAGCGTGAGATGCCTGATGGTGCTGACGCCTTTTTCCAGCAACTCATGCAGACGCCTTTTGGGGTAATCGGACAAGTGTTCAAAGAATCCGCCAGGGATGACATTCAATACATTCTTGAAGGCGATATCCCTGCCGCGCTGCAGGCTGACCCTTTTTATGTGCACTGGCTGGCAGATATGGCAGCTGTGTGCAGCGTTTTTGCTGATACGTTGGGATTGGAATCCACTGGGTTTTATTTGGGCACCGAACGTGGTTGCCGGCGCTATCACATAGACAGTGTGCCACTAAGAGCACTGGTCACCTACGCCGGCAAAGGCACAGAGTACCTGCCCGACGAAGCTGCTGATCGACAGGCCTATGCGGACGGCAAGCCCAATGAGGAGATCTTAAAAGACCCGACTGCAATCAGATTTGTCGACCCCTGGAATGTCGTGGTTTTTCGGGGGGGGCCAAATGGCTTGCTCCACCGAACACCAGATGCCGCCCTGAGTGGTCCGTCCATTCTGTTGCGTCTGGACCATCCCAAATTCTGGGAGAAGATGTTGACAACGCAGCAGAAAGAAGAAGCTTGGCTGTCAAAAGAAGTGCAACCAACCATCACATCTATTTATTTACCTGATTAAGTCACACACCTCTAAAATTAAATGGAAACAAGCGAACAAATACACCCCGATCAATCTTTTTCGCCTTTACCGGTAACTGTACTATCTGGATTCCTGGGTGCTGGTAAAACGACGCTGTTAAACCGCATCCTTTCAAATCGTGAAGGCTTGCGGGTTGCTGTTATTGTAAACGACATGAGCGAGATCAATGTGGATGCTGCGCTGGTGCAATCAGGAGAGACAGCGCTTCGCCGTACAGATGAACGCCTTGTAGAAATGTCAAATGGGTGTATCTGCTGTACGCTGCGTGAGGACCTCCTGATAGAAGTCCAAAACCTCGCAAAAGAAGGCGCTTTTGACTATCTGCTAATCGAATCAAGTGGTATTAGCGAGCCTTTGCCGGTAGCTGAAACGTTTACCTTTGAGGATGAAAGTGGGGTATCGCTGTCTGAATGGGCTACGTTAGACACCATGGTCTCTGTTGTAGACGCCAGTGGCTTCTTCGAGGAGTTGCGTTCCATTGAGCGTTTGAAAGACCGGGGTCTGGAAATAGGAGAGGAAGACGAACGCACCATTGCGGAATTATTGATTGACCAGGTAGAGTTTGCTGACGTTATTTTGCTCAATAAAATTGAGACGGTAACAACGGAGGATAAAGACCTTGTTCGTCAAACCCTTAAGCGCTTGAACCCACGCGCGCAGATTTATGAAACACAGTATTCTGATGTACCGCTCGACAAGGTTGTAGGGACAGAACTGTTCGACTTTGCCGTAGCTTCCGAGTCTGCCGGCTGGCTACAAGAGATGCGCGGTACGCATGTACCTGAGACCGAAGAATACGGTATTTCAAGTTTTGTATATCGCGCCCGGTTGCCATTTAATCCTGACCGCCTCCACGAATTTTTCCGGAGCAAATGGCCTGGTGTTTTACGCTCGAAAGGGGTATTCTGGATTGCTTCTATGCCTCAGATGATGCTCGTCTGGAGCCACGCCGGCCGCTTCAAAAACTGGAATGCTGTAGGCAACTGGTGGGCTGATGTCCCGAGGGAGCGATGGCCGCAGGATCCGTACATGCAGGATGAAACGATGCGCGTTTGGGATAATGTGACAGGAGACCGCCGGCAGGAAATTGTGTTCATCGGCAATGAAATGGATGCAGAAGCCCTGACCGAGACGCTGGACAAGTGCCTGCTGACCGATGCGGAGTTGGTCCGTGGTGCAGACGTTTGGAGCGACCATGTGTTCTTTTCTTAAAGCAGGCGTGTCAGCAGTGTACGATATGTTGCAGGCTTCCAGTCAATAAATGCGTACAAGTGTATGAAAAGAGTCCCCGTTCATTTGATTACAGGTTTTCTCGGTGCCGGCAAAACTACGTTCTTGAATCATTTTATTCGGGAAAGATTGCCGGAGAGAATTTTTGTTATTGAAAATGAATGCGGGGCGACCAATGTAGACGGTGCGTTGGTCGTGGATGGGGTAGAAGAAGTGGCGGAGCTGAGCGCTGGATGCCTTTGCTGTTCATTGGCAGATGGTCTCCTGGATATTCTGGAAGAGGCGAGCAAACGTACCGATCAATATGACCGACTGGTAATAGAAACCACGGGCATCGCTGATCCCAGCTCGATCGTACAGGTCTTCCTGCAATACCCTGCTGTAGAGCGGGTTTTTGAATTACAACAAGTCATCTGTCTTGTAGATGTAGGGCAGGTTGAAGCATGGATGGCTGAAGCAAAAGAAGCCTTGCGGCAGGTTGCGGTTGCTGATGTGTTGCTGATAAACAAAAGTGACACGGTGCCGCAGCATGAAGTGGAGCGTATAGCTGGCGTACTAAGAGGTATAAATCCCAATGCCAGTACGCTTACTGGACAGCAAGGAAATTTTTCTGTGAGCGAAATACTGGATATTGGTACAACCAAACCCGAAACCGTCGAGCAGAAAACACCTGCGCGCCACTACCATGAATATGCAGACGCTGGAAGTAACGGACACAAAATTACAACGCTAACCCTCACGTTTTCCGGCCCGCTTGATCTAAATCAACTGATGCTCGATCTCAACCGGATTGTGCACCTGTTCCGTGACCAGATTTACAGAGTGAAAGGGTTTATCGCCATTCCTCGCTACCCCAATCGCGTTATTCTACAATCAGCCAGAAGTGCTTTTATCGCGACAGATGGGAGTCCGTGGGAAGATGAACATAACCGAGAAGGGAAGCTGGTCTTTATAGGCCGGGAATTGAAAAGGAAGCCTTTAGAGAAAATGTTCAATCGTCATTTAGTAAAATGAGATAGATCAACAATGAAAGACTACACTACCCACACCAGTATGTCTGAATCAAATCCGGTTAGGGCTTTCCGTGCTATTGCTGTTCTGATGATGCTCTTCGGATTGCTTACAGCTTGCACGTCGGGGCAATCCAAAGACCGTGTTGACCCCGGCTCCCTTCTGGGCCAGGGCTTTGGCATCGAGCGTGCAACGCTATATGTAGACAATTTGGAAGATGCCCGCGACTATTTCACCGACTCGCTTGGGTTTAACATTCGAAATAAAGACGCTTTCGGGGCAAGTGCTTTTAAAGGCATGATGAACCTGCCTATATCCCTTCCTGACATGTCCTCCATTGATCTGGTTGCTGAGAACGATACGGTTGCCGTCGCCGGCAATGATGCCATGCTGCGCGACTTTTTAGGGAAAAGGGAGGGAGTAAGAATGTACGCGCTGTCGAGTTCTTCGGTAGACAGTACGCACCTGTGGATGTCATCCCGGGGATTCCGAATGGATTCGGTACGCTCGTATTGGTTGCCCAATCGGACATCACAATCGTCTGCGTGGTCCGCTGACAGCTCGCAGCGGTTCAATGTCGGGCTGGAAAACAGGCACCTGTCCGCACATCTTCCTGAATTTATACAAAGCGCCACGTTCCCTTATGATAACATGCATGAGTGGAACACCTACCATACGTTTCGACGGGCATATTCAGGACATCCCAATGGCGTGGTAGGATTGGCTGCGATACAACTTGTTGTGGACGATTTTGAGTCAGCGCAGCAAGCGTTTCAGCGGATGGGATTGCTTGACCTGGAGGCAAATCAAGCTGACAGTGTTGCGCGGTTCAGGCTCAAAAGAAATCAAGAGTTGCGGGTAACAACGCCATCCGGGCCGGAAGATGCCCCAACCCGATTCCTGGAAAACCAGGGAGCAGGAATTTTTGCACTCGTATTTGACGTAGAAGACCTAACAGCCACCTATGCGTACCTGAGCAAGCGATTGCCGGATGGAGCATTGGTAGGAGACTCATTGTCCAGTCAGTTGACTGTGTTGCACGACTATGCATTTGGGGTGCAGCTTACCTTTCAGCAAGAACCGGAAGGACAGGCTTTACTGGCTGAACAATTCAAACTGAATCCTGGATCAACGCTCGATAGCACCGCCCGGCAGCACGCAGAAGGGATGTATTTGAAATATTGTGCGTTGTGCCATGGCGACGACAGGGAGGGGTATGCAGCAGATTTTGCACCTTCTCTCCGGTCTCAATCATTGCTGGCCTCCTCGAAGTCTTCCAATTTCTTGCGCTATACCATTCAATATGGCCGTGCGAATACGGCGATGGCAGGGTATTACGAAGCACAGGGGGGACCCCTAGAATACATTGAGATCGAGCTCTTATTGAAGTGGTTGTACGAGGAAGCAGGTGTTGAAGACAATGTTAAAATCTCGCGAGATCCTGTTACGGGAGATGTCGCTCGTGGCGCTGAAATTTATGCTGCAATATGCGCGTCGTGTCATGGTGAAAAGGGGGAGGGCATTTCCGCACCGGCCCTGGGTAACCCCATGTTGCTGGCCACAGCAACAGATGGCTTCTTGCGATACGCCATCGCAGAAGGAAGAGATGGGACGCCGATGATTGCGTTTAAGGATAGTTTGAGCAGCGACGAAATAGACGCCGTCACTGCATTTTTAAGGAGCCGGGCTTCGGGCTGGGATGTGCCCAAACGGGATTCGATCACCGTCCCAGGCCCCGAAGCGTATGTGCTGAACCCGGATCGGCCGGCGCCGGCGTTTGAACTGCGCGATGGACTCTATGTCTCTGCTGAACAGGTTAATCAGGCGCTGCAAGATAGCCTGCGTTTTGTGTTGCTGGATGCGCGCTCCACGGTCGCATGGCGGCAGATGCATATCCCGGGTGCAGCCCCCGTCCCGTACTACGAAGAACCCGAAGCGTTTGTAGACGACATCCCCAACGACAGCACCTGGATTGTGGCGTATTGCGCGTGCCCCCATGCAGCTTCAGGACGCGTAATCAGGAAATTGAGAAACCATGGATTCAAGAACACGGCCATTCTTGATGAAGGGATTCTTGTTTGGGCCCAACTGGGTTATCCAGTGCAAAATGGGAATTAGGGATGGAAAAAAGTGTTATGTCGGGCATAAAACCTACCACAGGAACGGAGCGGCTGGTCGTACTGGATGCACTGCGCGGATTTGCGCTGTTTGGGATCCTGTTTGCCAATCTTTATAGCTTCATGGGCTTCAATACGATAAGCCCAACAGAACGCATGATGCTGCCGGTGGGCGATCGCGGGATGCTGTTTTTCATTGACTGGTTTATCGAAGGCAAATTCTACGGCATTTTCTCCATCCTTTTTGGGGTTGGCTTTGCCCTTCAGGCTGAACGCTTTCGCGCCAGATCGGCAAATTTCTTCTCCTATTGGTATCGCAGGATGGTTGTGCTCTGCTGCATCGGTTTGATGCACATGTTCCTTATCTGGAACGGAGACATCTTGACGCTTTATGCCGTTTTGGGGATGTTTTTGCCCTTATTTTTAAACCTCTCAGATCGAGCGCTGCTGCGCTGGATTTTGGTGTTGTTGTCGATTCCGCTTGTTATCCACGGCATACTGTATTTTACCTACGATGCTCCGTTTTGGGGTGTGATGTCTCGTTTGTCGGCAGATCTGCAAGGCCAGTGGGGATACGCGGATCGGACACTTTTTGAGATGCGAACGTCCGATGCACCGGTACATGTCTTCCTTATTAATGTCTTGAAGGCTATACCTCGACCGATGAGTTACTTGCTGTCGGGGCGTTATTTTCAGGTACTGGGACTTTTCCTGATAGGTCTGCTGCTTGCGCGGCACTGGCTGCCCAAACTGCGTAATAACGACATCGCAGTGCCACGTGCGGCTGTTTGGATAGGAGGATTGGGTTTAGTTGCCGGCTTCGGCTATGCCTGGACCAAGTTTACGACCGGGTCTTACTTCGGCGTGGATCCTGTTGGTTTGCTGCAAGGATTGACCAATCACATTGGTTCGACAAGTTTGGCCTTGGGGATCGCAATGTTATTTGTGTACACCTGGGCGTCTGGTCGAGCAAGTATTGTGTTCCGCAATTTGGCGTTGCTTGGACGCATGGCATTGACGAACTACATCTTTCAGAATATCATTGCCGTGCTCCTGTTTTTTGGCTATGGACTTGGATTGATGAACAAGGTACCTTATGCGTTTATTCCGCTGGTTGCATTTGGCATACTGGCTGCACAATGGGCCTTCAGCCGGGCATGGCTTAGACGGTTTAAGCAGGGTCCCTTGGAATTTATATGGCGAAAGCTTTCGTACCGCAAAGAAAAGCAATCAGTAGAGGCATGAGCGGATGCAGGTTGTGCACCCTTTTTGTCTGCAATGCCGTAGACCCGTGCCAAGGAGCTGCATGGCATCCAGTTGATTTCAAACATTGAAAATGGTTCATGGGTTTGCTTTGCCCTTGTAAGTCTATCTAGTGTGTTTTAGACTACACACATATTTTTTCGATACCACCCCACTATGCCCACACACGCTACTCGAAAATGCTATGTGCTCTTGCTGCTATGGGCCGTTCTGGCTTTAGTAGCAAACCCTGTTTTACATGCATTTTTGCATAGCCACGCTGAAATCCATAATGATAGCTGCGAGGATGGAGCAGGGAATACTTCTGATGCGTCTTGGGTGTCCGACAACCTGTGTCTTTACTGTGATGCCGTATCGGTTGCCGCTACAACCGTAATGGCGCGTGAATCAGTTCCGATAGTGTGGCAGGACAATGTTGCCACCCCTTTACTATTAAAGACAGATCTCCGTTTTCATTTTTCGACACGCCTGAGAGCACCTCCTACCCACATCTAATATAGCTCCCTTTTTCTTGCCGAGATTTACCCGAAGCCTATCGGGAGAGGTACGTCACAGACTGATGGTAATGCATCAAATTGACGCGGTATTAGAAGGTCCCAAACGAGCCCATCCCTTAATTAATGCACACTAAGTGGGCGCATAACGTCTGCGGTTATTTCAAAATCGCTGTTGTTCGTCCCGGTCTCGTGCTTGCAGCTATTATTTCGCTGCTGCATCCAACTATCCTTCCTGAACACGAGACTGTCTACTTCGACTTCTTTGAAAAGCCATGAGTCTACGCCTTTTCCTGTTTATGAGCCTGATTCCCTTTTTGTTGGGTTGTAAGCCTGCTACGTCTACCTCGGAAACGTCTCTTGCCTGGGAGGGGCAATCGGGTGTGCCTGCAACCAACCTGGTGGATGCCTGTGTTGAAGCGTATGATGCTTCTGTAGATTACTTTCCCGAACAAGTTGAACTCCAGTATGCAGATCGTTTTCGGGTAAGCTACCACAAACATTATAAGGTGTTGAAGGCTAATGTCGCCGGCTCTGAGTGGGGCCCGGATGTGTCTGACACCGTTGTGCTGGTGCAATGTGGAACGCCTGCTCCTCCGCTGGAAGGCGAGCTTGAAGGTGCTGCAGTGGTACAGGTGCCCGTTCGGACGTTTGCTTCTAATGAAGATGGCAGCATTGCGCGAGCGTCTCACCTGGGATATGTGGACCGCGTTACTGGTATGGCGGGTGGCGGTATTTTTAATCCTGTGCTGCGCCAAAAATGGGAGGATGGCGCGCTCCTCAGCGTTGGTGAATCGTTCCACGGTCCGCCCAACTTTGAGATCATACTAGCCGATCAACCGGGTGCTGTTTTTCTCTTTACTTCCAGCCTTAACCATACTGAGGCCCTGGATAAAGGCCGTGCGTTGGGGCTAGCAACAGTACCAGTTGTCGGCTGGGGAGAACCAACAATTCTGGGGCAGGCGGAATGGATTAAACATACGGCGTTATTCCTCAACGCAGAAGCAGCAGCAAATTCCTATTTCGCGGATGTTGCAGATCGGTACCTTGCGCTGAAAGACCGTGTTGCTGCGCAAGAAAGACGACCTGTAACCATTTGGGGTGGGCCTTTGAGTCAGGGAGGGCGCTGGTGGATTGAAGCCGGCAGCTGGATGGCACAGGCCCTCGAAGATGCCGGCGGTCATAACCCGTTCCTGCCAGATTCTGGTGAGACAGCCATTACCCTTAGTACAGAAGCTGTTCTGGCGCAAGCAACGGATGCGGAGTTCTGGCTAACCGAACACGTGGCACTGGAAACATTGGGAGCTGCGGGTACCCTTGAAACCATTCCTGCCTTTCGTGAAGGCCGGGTTTATCACATCCACAAGCGTGCAGCGCCGGAGAACGACGCTTATGACTGGTACGAAACGGCCCTCGTAAGGCCTGACCTGGTGCTACAAGACCTTGTGTCCATTTTGCATACTGAACTGTTGCCCGATCACGAGTTGTTCTTTCTCCAAAATATCCGCTAAAAGACCGCATGTCTACCATAACCCAAACCGTTACTACGGAAGAAAGGCCGCCTACAATGCGCCTGAAAGAATCAGACTTGCGTACGACGCTTAGACCGGTCGCTTTTGTGACGTTGGTTGCCGGGGTTGTGGGCTTGTTTCTCGCAGAGCTCATGATCGGCGCCGTATCCATACCACTTGCTGATATCCTGGCGCTATTGATGGGCAAAGAAGCCGCGGAATCTTCGTGGTCCATTATTCTCTACGAATTGCGGTTGCCACGTGCGATTATGGCGCTAGCTGGAGGGGCTGCGCTGGGTGCGGCAGGTTTGCAGTTGCAAACGCTCTTTCGTAATCCGCTTGCAGGCCCCTGGGCCCTTGGTATTACAGCCGGCGCCCAACTTGGTGTAGCGCTTGTGGTTGTTGCGGGCGCTGTGGTCGGCTCTACATTTCTCGAGCGGTTTGCCTTTTTGGACAACCTGAGCCTGGTAGCCGGTGCAGGACTGGGCTCCGCACTGGTGCTGATGGCCATTGCTGCTGTGTCCCGACGTGTAAGCACCATTACGCTTTTGATTATGGGGCTGATGCTTGGTTTTCTCGCACAGGGGTTGGTTAGTCTTGTGCTTCACTTTACCAATGAAACGCAAGGGAAAATATTTGCTTCATGGAATGATGGCAGCTTTGCCGGCGTGCACTGGGAGCATTTCCCGATTATCCTGCCCATGATTGTCGTTGGTGTCATTTGTGCGTTACTCCTGGTGAAGCCGTTAAACGCCTTATTGCTCGGAGAACGCTACGCCGCAACGCTGGGCCTTTCAGTTGATCGGGCCCGGATGATGGCATTGACCAGTGCCGTTCTCCTGGCTGCACCCATTACTGCATACTGTGGCCCAATTCTCTTTGTCGGATTGATAGTACCGCATATCAGCAGGGGCGTTTTTAATACGTCGGACCACCGCATTCTGATGCCGGCTGTTTTGCTGGTCGGCGCCTGCCTGGGCCTGGGAGCAGATCTCTTTGTCCATCTGCCCTGGGAACGCCATTTTTTGCATTTGAATGCAGTGAATGCGCTTATCGGCGCACCCATTGTTATCTGGGTTATTCTTCGCAACAAGCATATGCGCAGCCTGGCTGTTTAACGGATACGAGCATGTTATCAATCGAACAACTCACCATAGGGTATAAAGCATCCCGGACAGCACCAACGGTAGTTGCAGCATCCATTAACCTGACGTTGAATGAAGGGGAACTGGTTTGTTTGCTGGGGCCCAATGGCGCCGGTAAATCAACGTTGATGCGAACCATTTCGGGGATGCAGGATCCATTGGCCGGCCGCGTGTTGATCGATGGTGATGACATGCATGCGATGCCGGCAAGAGAGCGTGCCAAGCGGTTGAGTGTCGTTTTAACCGAGCGTGTGGATTCAGGCTTACTCTCCGTCTATGCACTGGTTGGCCTGGGCCGCTACCCGCATACCAACTGGTCGGGCACACTGGTCGATAAAGACCATGATGTAATACAGTGGGCGATTCAAGCGGTAGGGGCCGAGGAACTGGCGCATCGTAATATCAGCGACCTCAGTGATGGAGAACGGCAGAAGGTGATGATGGCGCGTGCGCTGGCACAAGAGCCCCGGATGATGGTGCTGGACGAGATAACAGCCTTTTTAGACCTGCCGCGGCGAGTAGAAATGATGCGCTTGTTGCGAAAACTGGCGCGCGAGACCAACCGGGCCATTTTGTTATCTACGCACGATTTGGATCTTGCCTTACGCAGTGGTGACCGCATCTGGCTGTTGCCGAAAGGCGGAACTGTGCAAACTGGCGCACCTGAAGACCTGGTGCTCAATGGGGCTTTTGAAGAGGCGTTTGCAAGCGAAGGGGTTGATTTCGACAGGGAAGAAGGCGCTTTTCGGGTTCATCATGCTTTCAGGGGAGGGGTGAGTCTGGCCGGCGAAGGCATGTTACGCTATTGGACACAGCGCGCCATCGAACGCGAAGGCTTGCAGATTAAAGACATTGGTGCTGACGACACCTGGCATGTCGCCGTGAAAAACACGGGGCAGCACCCGATTTGGACATTGGAAAATGGCACAGACCGACACGAATACCGCGACCTCATAGGGTTAACCGCACACCTGAGAACCATTCAGCACCATTAAAGACGAGGTCGCGATCTGTTCTGCTGGCATAATGCGACCATTCATACTTCGAAAAACATGTTTTTGGGCATAGATATAAAGATATGAACGACAATAACATGAGGTGGTGGCGCATCAAGAGAATATCCCTGTGCGCCAATTTATTCTGCTGGATTTTAGTGGGATCAGCCTACGCCCAGGATGCTACTTTACAGGCCCATCGGTTGCTATCTGCGCCAGACATAGACGGCCGGCTTGATGATACTGCATGGCAAGACGTGCCCGCTTTCGCTGGATTTAAACAAGTAGAACCCAACAATGGCGAAGCGGCCGGCATGGAGACCCTTGTTTGGCTTGGGTTTGACGATCGCTACCTGTACGTCGCCGCACAAATGGCAGATACCGCTGGCGCTGGCGGTGTACGTGTACCGGATTTACGTCGCGATTTTGATTGGGGTGAAAATGACGTCTTTGGCCTTGTACTGGATCCTTTTGGTGATGCGAGAAACGCCGTTTCATTTCAGGTAACCCCAATGGGTACGCAACGGGATTTGCTTGTAGCAAATGGAAGGCAATTCAACACTGAGTGGGATGCTGTTTGGCAGGTACGTACGGAAGTGAATGCCGACGGTTGGACAGCAGAGCTGGCTATTCCGTGGGCTACCTTGCGGTACCCGGACAAGTCGACGCCTGTGTGGGGGATCAATCTTGTTCGTAAAATACGCCGCTCTAACGAGATTCATGCCTGGCAACCCTATCCGCGTGCTTTGACGCCTTACTACATGGATTTTGCAGGGAAAGTGGAAGGTTTGGAGCCACCACCACCTGCCCGCAATGTCCGTGTGCAGCCTTATCTTACCGTAAATCAGAGCCAGGTTGGGGATGATTCTGATACACAGCCTGATGTAGGTGGAGAGCTAAAGTGGGCCATTACACCCAATACGGTGCTGGATCTCACTGTAAATACCGACTTTGCACAGGCCGACGCAGATCGCCAGGTGATCAACCTTACCCGCTTTTCTGTATTCTTTCCTGAGCGGCGCGCGTTTTTTCTGGAGAACGCTGAGCTTTTCCAAATTGGGAGTACGCTGGCTGTATTGCCGTTTTTTAGCCGCCGCATTGGCCTTGATAATGCCGGTCAGCCCATTCCTATTACCGCGGGTACCCGGTTTGTATCACGTACGGCGAACCGCAGTTTTGGTGGGATAGCTATGCGGCAACAGGAGCAAGGGGCAACGCCGGCACGGCTGTTTGGCGTTGGCCGTTATCTGCAAAATGTAGGGAAGCAGGGACGCATAGGAGGCCTGGTGACCTTGCGCCAAGATGCTGCACTGGAGGAGCAGTCCTCCGTGACAAATACGACGTTTACGCTTGATGGCTATGCCCGCCCAGGGACCTTCATTGCCAACTGGCTTGTATCGCGTTCTGCTACGGAAGGTGCCGGGGGAGATGGGGTCGCTGCTTACACCTGGCTCAGGAATCGGACGGCTTGGGGGTACGTTGGACATGTACAAAGCATTATCAGTGATGATTATAATGCAGGTATTGGGTTTGTGGGCCGGCGAAATCTTATTGTGACCAGTCCGGCTGTAACGCTTGATTTGCGGCCAGATTGGCGGCCGGCATTTGTGCGCAATTTTAATCCTGGTTTTACTGCTTTTGTGTACCATGAATACAATACGCGGCGCTTCCAGGAAGCCTTTGTATCCGTACGCCCCATAAACATGGTATTGCAGAGTGGGGCACAGGTTAGTCCGTATCTCCGCCTCAATTGGCAGCGCTTAAATGCAGAAGAGGCCGCAGGTTTTCGCCCGCTCGGATTGCCCATTAGCGAAGGCAATTACCCTTTTACGCAATATGGACTCTACGCAGCCTCTGATTTATCCAGAAAGGTGGCAGGGCTCGTTGATTTTCGCGCGGGTCCGTATTTCGATGGTCAGATTACAACTGCAACAGCCTATTTGCAGGTAGCCCCATTTCCGCATCTTGCGTTTCGGCTAGACTATACGTACAACCACATTTCTTCGCTGGGGGAGGAAGCGCTTGATGCAACCTCGCATTTAATTGCGCCAGAACTCAGGCTTGCGCTTAATCCGCGATTGCAGGTAAATGCATTCTATCAATACAACACGTTTTCCGAACAAGGGGCATGGAACGCCAGGTTTGCCTGGGAATTCAGCCCGCTTTCCTATCTCTACCTGGTCTTCAATGATACCCGCTACTTTGTTGATGATGTATTGCGCCGCGACAATCCAACGCGCTTTTTAACACAGCAGCAGGCCATATTCAAAATCAGCTATCTCCGGCAGCTTTAGAGAAGCGGCGTACGTTGCGCTAAACTAGATCGCCGGCTTTAGCCGTATCTCTGTTCTTATCGTTTTATACATAAATCCGCTTTTGAACGCAAAAGAGTAGGTTCATCTTGGAAAGAGGTATCAAATCCATCATGTGACGCTTTCATTGAATGCGTTTGCGGATTTAAAAACACTGATTGCAATAACTTTATAACAGGACCAGGCCTGCCTTTTACGAGATCAGAAAAACTTCTTCTTCGCACACCATGATCCTGTTTTTCCAGTTTTGGCGCATATAGAGCTGATGTAAGTCTCTATAACAAAAAAACTGGAGAGGTTTCTCTTGAAAAAGCTAGCGCTTGTCGTATTGATGTGTTGTGTATCCAGTCCGGTTTTAGGCCAGGGCCGTATTCCCAAAACGGACCATCCGTTGATTTCAGCTTATGAAGGATCCAAAATGACGCATAAAAGCATACAGGAATATGACCAGTACAATGCGTTTATGGGGATGGACGAAAGTGGGAAAGAACCAACAGGCCTGAGCCTGGCCGGCAAAATTACCAAGATGCGCTATAAGAAGCCTATCGAGCGCTCTATTTTTGAGATATACCAGAACTACCAGAACGCGCTTGAACGCGCCGGTGCGGAAATTTTGTATATGTGTGATCAGGAAAAGAAGGAATGCGCAAAGCGGTATGCAGGCGTGCACCTGCAAAAATTCTCAGATATGCATTCGGTCTCGAACCTGAAAGGCAGGTATCTCCTTGCACGCATGAACGCAGCTGAGCAGACGGCTTATGTAGCCGTAGGCGTAGGTGTTGCCGCTTATACGATTCACGTGATCGAGGTGAAGGATATGGAGACCGACAAAGTTGCACTGGATGTTGCGGCCCTCGGTAAAGGCATCGACATGCGCGGGTATGTAGTGGTTGAAGGCATTTACTTTGACACCGACAAGGCAACGCTAAAACCGGCCTCGGAGCCGGCGTTGCTCGAGATTGCCAAACTCATGAATGCAAGACCCGACCTGAACGTCTACCTAGTTGGCCATACAGATTCCCAGGGAAGTTTAACCCATAACCAGGCCCTGTCACAAAACCGGGCCAATGCAGTTATGCGTGAGTTGGCGGCGCAACATGGCATAGATGCAGCACGCATGGAGGCACACGGTGTGGGTCCTTTGTCGCCTCAGGCTAAAAACACAAATGAAAACGGACGCTCGAAGAACCGGCGTGTTGTGCTTGTTGAGCGTGTTAACTAAAGACAAACACATGAATCTTTCGATTCCTGTGTTTGCTGTTACAAGTTGCTGGTTTAAGGTTGAAGGTTTTTTGTTTTTTAGAAAAAGATTCTCTTACCTAAAAATAACCGTCTCATATGTTACCTGATCGCCGGCTTTTATCTGGACCAGGTAAATGCCGGCGGACCTGTCTTTTCTTGCAAAAGGAAGATAATGGACACCACGTGATAACTGCCGATTGAAGAGCTGGCCGAGATGGCGTCCTAGTACATCGTACAGCTCAACTTCTACTACGGCCAATTCGGATAATTCGAGTGAGATTTTGAACGCAGATTGCGCCGGGTTTGGGAAAATGCCGGTTTCCAGTGGTTTACTCAAGGTGGCTACTGGCGTGGTCGATTGCAGGGGGGATGCTGACTTGAAGACGCCCCAGCCGTCGGTAGCAGCGTATGCAATGCCTGCTTCGTCAAAAACGATGTCGTTGACGTATCCTGGCAATGGCGTTTCGATGATTTGCCACGACACTCCATTGTCTGTTGAAATGAGTTTGTCTCCGGCTATGATAATACCATGTCTATTGGTTTCTAAGAGATGGAACGCCTGATCGCTGGCAATGGGATCTTGCCATGATTGTCCTGCATTTTGGGAAATGTAGAGGCCGGCGGTGGTGCCTGCGATGTATAAGGTATCTGCAAAAACATTGAAATCGAGTACTGTGATTGGTGCATCAGGAAATGATACTTCTTGCCAGGTATCACCGCGATTCTGTGACTGCCACAGCTGGTTGTCTTGATAGTAGTAAAGTGCCTGTCCGGAAGCAGTGAATAAACCTGATTTAGAGTTGCGAGCCGGCAGGTCAAATGATTCACTTGAAACAAAGCCATCAATAGATCGATGTACCTTGCCAAAAGATTTGCGGTACATAAAAACTTCGTCCCGCACAAAAGTAGATCGAGGTGAGGCGTTGTACTTGTGAGGATTTGAGGTGTTTACCCAGTAGTTGAACGTTGTACCACAGAAAGGGAAATCAAATGGATCCGGGAAATCTGTAAATATGGTTGTTGCAGATGAAGTCCCGGCACGCTCCCACATATCTGCGGGGTCATCAGCGTAGTAAAAGCCGCCCCCAATGGCTAATAAACTAGATTCACTGGCTTGTAAAAATGCATAGGGTGATGAGATACAATTGCGCGCTGAATATCCGTTAGTCTGATTTAAAATAACAGGTGTCCAACCTGTCGGTTTCTGTGTGTCGAAGTACATGCCATGCATCGTACTTGCAAACAAAAGGTTGTTTTCGGTAAGCAAGAGGCTACGCACCTGTGCATTCGAGAGCCCTTCATTCCAGGGTACCCAGGATGTGCCATCATTGTCTGAACAGTGAACGCCGTTGTTTTTTCCTATGCAAACCCATCCATCTTCTTGATCGACCTCTACAGCGTATGACTCCTCATGCATTGTTTCCCAGGATGCAGTCGGCATACGCGTGCGACTGAAAAGATGGAAGCCGCCTCCAAATCCTTGTATGCTACACAATTCCATGACCTGATAAAATGCTTTCTCTGAGGCAGCACTGTCGATATATTGATTTCCGAGTACTGGAATATCACTCGGCGGTTTCTGGGGGTCGAAACTGTAGGCTGAAGACGGGCAATAGGTCATTATGGCCCCATAGTCGCCAATCAGCACCGTATTTTCAAAAGAATCCAGAGAAGTAATCTGGGCGCGGGCTATGCCACCTATACCGTTTTCATAAAGGCGCTCCCAACACGTTTCACCGCTGTCGAGAGACAGGCATTCCCATGAATTGCCATCTTGCGAATAATACAAGTTCGAAGCGGCAGCGACTACCAGTGTACCGTTTTCCAAAACGGTCATCTGCGAAATAGGCTCGGCACTCTTTCCATACCCACCATTGATGTGTCTCTTTGGGTGCCATTGCTTCAATAGAGAGAACTGCGTATCACTTGACTGTCGTCGGTAAAGGCCATCATACGTGCCTGCAAATACGCTGCCGTTTGGTAAGACGGCAAGGTCAAAAACTGGATCTGTCAGGTTGGTTGTCTGCCAGGTAAGCCCTTCATCGCTTGAGACAAACAGCCCTTCATAACCGGCAACATAGATGTTGCCCTGCTGGTCTCCTGTTATTTTCCTTGCATGCACGCTACGAAGTGAAGTCATTTCCCACGGGGCCCGGTAGGCCGGGCTTCGGAACAGGCCGCTGTAGGCGCCGCCGGCGAAGAAGGTGCCGGCCGGACTTTGCCAGAGCAGGTCTACCTGATCGCCTTCGAGGCCATCATTGAGCGGTATCCAATCAATGGCAAGTTGTGCTGTTGTTTGCTGGACAGGGGAAAAGAGCAGCAACAACAAAATCCACCGAAATGCAGGGTGAAAACGCATAGTGAGAAAACAGAAATCCTGGAGACAACCAAAAGAAGGGCAAAGGGCATGATGCCGAGAGGTTTATTATGAACGGCCCTGTAAATCAAAAAGATTCAGCTAAAGTAGGATTTTGATGAAGCCTTTGTAAGTCTGTTGAAAGTTAAAAGAGTATGTATTATTATACACACCCTTGCTTCAAGAACGCCCCCAACATGCCCTTTAGTCCGATTCGATCTCGCTTTGCTGTGCTGCTCTTGTGGGCTGCACTGGCTTTGGTAACGAATCCGGTGTTACATGCTTTCAGCCACGATCATCACGACGATCTGGCGGATATTACTGAGCGTGTTGTTGATGCACATTGGGCAGAACAAGAGCTTTGCCCGTATTGCGATGCTGTATCGCAGGTTGTTGCGCCACCCCTAACGGAGGCGTCTATTGTACCTGTGGCCTTTCCGGAACGCATTGAGCCGGTTGCTTCCCTATATCTTGATCTACGCCTCCGGGTATCTGCCCGCCTTAGAGCACCTCCTTTTCTGGTCTGATTTACCTTCGTTTCTTACCGGTAAATCTTCCAAGGCTGCATGGATTACTCCATCTTTCCGATGCATGCAGGCTTTGACGTCCTCCCGATAATCGATGTAATCGAAAGCAGTTTGCGGCTCGATTGCACCGCGGACACAGACCACTTTTTCAGATTCCAGGACTTCCGCATACCCACAAAAGTTCGGGAAGCATTTACCACCAAATCCTGGCACCGCTGCGCGAAAAGCACAGAATCTGAAATCCACCTGAACCCGCCACCTGGTGTTCTCCAACTGACATTATCCTCTTGCGAAGAGGATGTACAACACGAAGTAATTGGTATGAACTTTAAGCTACTTTTTCTCTTAGCGACACTATTTGTCACAAACCACGCGTTTGCCCAAATTCAACTGACCGGTACAGTTCTCGACCCAAACGGTGCATTTTTACAGGGTGCAACGGTTACGCTCGAAAATGAAACCGGCCGGCTTGGTACCACCACCGATGCCGACGGCGACTTTACCATTGCCCTGGGTACGCAAGGGATGTATGATTTGGAAATTCGATTTGTTGGCTTTGCAACCTACCGAAGTGTAGTCCAGATTGAAGGAAATACGGCCCTGGGCACCATCCAACTTGAAGAGGATAACCTGCTGCTGCAATCGGTTGAGATTGTAGGCCGTGCACGCACAGATTATAACAGCGATTACTCTTTCTCAGCCTCAAAAGTGGCGATTAGCAACCGTGAATTGCCGCAAGCCGTCTCTGCAGTCACCAAAGAATTTATCAGTGACCGCCAGGCGTTTCAGTTGGCTGACGCAGTGAAGGCTGTCAGTAGTGTGACGTCAACCGGCGACTACAACCACTTCAACATTCGGGGCATTACCCAGTCGGAAGATGGACAATCCATTAACGGGATGAGAACCCGGCAGTATTACTTCCTGCAACCCATCACGTCGCATATTGAGCGGGTAGAGGTTATCAAAGGCCCTTCCTCAGTCACCTTCTCTAGCGCAGACCCAGGTGGTACCGTAAACATGGTGACCAAAAAGCCTTTGGATGAAGCAAGAAGCGAGGTGTCTTTAACTTCTGGTGGTTTCTCTACCATCAGGGGTGCAGCAGATTTCACTGGTCCGCTGAACAGAGATAAAACACTGCTTTATCGCTTCAACGCAGCGTTCCAGGAAGCTCAATCGTTTCGTGATCTTGTGCAGAACAACGCGTTTCTCATCACCCCATCAATTAGCTACATACCCAATAATACCACGGCGTTGAACGCAGAAATGATCTACAGCAGTGGGGTCGGGAATTTAGACCGCGGACAGCCAATTTTTGGCCGGATCAACGGTGAGTTTGACCTGAACAGTACGGCCCGGTCTACCAATGTGGGTGCTTCAAATGATTTTTATAAGTCCCGTGAGCTCCTGTTGATGGCGAGCTTTGCCAAGTCACTTGCCAAAAATGTTCAGTTCAACGCTTCGTACATGAAGCAGACCTGGAATGAAGATTTGGCAGAACACCGGACGGAGAACAGGGCTGCAGTAGACATTGAAGGAAACCCCATTCCAACGTTGGCTGCCATGCGCTACGTTGAGCGCCAACAGTTTTGGGATACGGGCAATATCAATGTGTTCCTGAATATCGATCTGGAGAGCGATGCGGTCACAAACAAAGTGTTGATTGGATACGATGGAAGCAGATGGGAGCGTACAATCGGTGGGGGACAAAACACAGCCCGTCGTTATCTGCGCACTGATGGGTCAATAGGTAATTTTGATCCGGCAAATCCTGATGCATTCGAGACGATGACGGTTAACGGCGTATTGATGCCGCGGCCGAATGTACCGCATTTTGACCTTGCCAATCCATCCAATGGCATCAGGGTAACAAAAGACTATGTGTTTGGTGAATTTGCCATTCCGGCTAACCTGACCCGAACTGACGGCATTTACGTTCAAAACCAGTTCAAGATAGGTAAGCTCTCCACGCTGTTAAATCTCAGGTACGAGTGGTTTACCGATATTTTCGATTTTGATGGCGATGAGCAAGAATTCAACGATGAAGCCTTTATCCCGCGTATTGGGCTGACGTATGCATTGACTGAAAATTTGAGCGCTTATGGCACGTACCTGGAAGGCTTCCAGCCGCAGACAAACACGGTGACGCTTTCCCCTGCAACAGAAGGGCACTTCTGGGCTGCCTCTCCGGGCAACTTCGATCCGCTGGAAAGTGACCTGACAGAGCTTGGGTTAAAAGGTTCGTTCTTTAATGGCCGGCTGAATGGTAATCTTGCTTTGTACGCCATTACACAGCGCAATGTGTTGTCTGGAGATCCCTATGACCTGGAAAACCTGATCGAGACAGGTGAACAGCAAAGCCGCGGCTTTGAGATTGACGTTTCGGGGTATGTCCAACCAAAC
>JBCCIM010000110.1 GCA_039111535.1 Bacteroidota bacterium
TCGGTCAATCGTCTTGCAAAACATTTTTGTCATCACGCACACGGAATCCGTTCATCACGTTGAACAATTGGGTGGTGGTTGGTATGACACACCACTCACAGAAAAAGGAAAGACTGATGCGCACCGAGTTGCGCGCAGTCTATCCGCACAAGTCCAGGCAGATGCACTTTCTATTTTCTCTTCTGATCTCAAGCGCTGCACAGATATGGCGGCCATCTTTCAGGAGGTGTTTGGATGCACGTACAAAGCAGATCCGAGGCTCAGGGAAATGAGTTGTGGTAGTGCCGAAGGCATGAGCCGGCAGTGGCAAGACATGCACATCAACCCTGTGCCGGCCAACAACAACAGACTCGACCACCGGGTCTTCGAAGGTGCTGAATCGCGCAGAGAAGTTGGGGCGCGAATCACCCGTTTCATTGAAGACGAGCTTGCAGGCATAGACCACACAGCAATTGTCATCACCCATGGCTTTGCGTTGACGTTCTTCATTGCAGCATGGCTTCGCATCCCCGTCGAGCACATGGATTACTGCGAGTTCAGATCCACACCCGGCGGCGTAACGCATTTAAGCCAGGACACACTGTTTCGCAACAGGTCTTTGGTGGGCTTGAATGCTACCAGCTATCTAAAGAAATGAAACCAATGACTACGGAACAGAAGCACACTGGACCTAAAACACCACTACCATGCAAATCCTAAAACGCCACCGTCATGCCCAACTTGATTGGGCATCCACCGCGGTGGCAGCGGTTTTCCAAAAAGTAAACACAACTGCCATACCTGTGGATACCGGATCAAGTCCGGCATGACGAGACTTCAGTATAGCGAAGACCGGTGCAAGCTTCGCCTCTCCAACCCTACTGCCCAGCCCGCTTAACTCGGACCGGATCAGCCGGCTGCGGAAGCAACTCCACCGCCTCCGTCTCCAGCATCCTAAGTGCTTCCTGCACAGCCCGCTCCAATTGCGCATCCCGGCCTGCAGCTGACAGCTTTGGATCTTCATCCACTTCGATGTCCGGGGCGACGCCGATATTCTCGACATCCCACTCCCCATTCAGGTTGTAAAACCCGACCCAGGGAGCGCCGACAAAACCACCGTCGATCAGTGGTGGGTGGTTACCCCAGCCAACGAGACCGCCCCACGTTTTTGTGCCAATCAATGGGCCAACCTCGCGTTGCTTAAAGAGATACGGCAACATGTCGCCACCGGAGCCGGCGCGTTCGTTGATGATCATCACTTTCGGACCAAAGATCGCGCCGTTGGGCACTGTGAACGGCTGCTTGTCGCCCACATTGTTGTTGAAATACCCCTGCAGGTCGCGATCCAGGTAATCCACGATGTAGTCAGCAATCGAGCCGCCGCCGTTGTAGCGTTCATCTATTACAGCGCCTTTCTTGTGCTTCTGCGCAAAGTAGTAGCGGTTGAAATTGTTGTAGCCGCCCCGCCCCGTATTGGGTAGCCACACATAGGCCAGCTGTCCGTTTGACAGTTCGTCTACCTTTTTCCGGTTCGACTCAACCCAATCATGTGTTCGCAGTCCTACTTCAGAGGGCACGGGATACACTTTTACTTCGCGCGCAGCATCCCCCCGCGTATTGGAAGACAGGGTCAAGACCGTTTCTTTGTTAACCGTGTGCTCAAACCGGCTAAAAAAGTTATCATTGGTGCGAAGCCGCTGGCCATTTACCGCAAGCAGATAGTCCCCTTCATTGACATCGATACCTGGGCCACTCAGGGGAGCACGCGAACCATTGGTCCAAGGATCACTGTGCAAGATCTTTTTGATCTGATAAAATTCCCCGTCAGCCACAATATCAGCACCCAACAAGCCTACGCTAACCCGCTCAACGGAAGGCACATCGCCGCCACCTGCAAACGAGTGGCCAATTGACGTCTCACCACCCAGGATATCGAGCAGATAAGTCAGGTCACTCCGGTGCCGAACATGGTCGAGCATCGGGCCATAGGCGCGCTTCACCCATTCGAGGTCTAGCCCGTGTACGTTTTCTACGTACAGCAAGTCGCGTTGCAGGCGGATCCCCTCCGCATACATTTGCTTCCATTCAGCTGCAGGATCCACAAACGTGCGCATGTCTGACGTATTCACGCTACCGTCCGATGGATTGGGACCTCCGTCACTTCCGACAATCTGATAGCCGCCGCCGCTTCGCACCAGCATTTTTGTACCATCATCAGATATAGCAACGGATTGCACGCCGGCCATAAACGTGTCCAATTCACGATCAGCCATTTTGTACCGCTGCAGCGTAACACCGGGCTGGTTTTCAATAGCCTCCGCAAGAAACACGGTACCTTCAGAGCCCGCAATCAGGCCTCTATAACTTCTAGTCGGTACGTCAAGCGCTATGATGCGGTGTGTCAGGCCGTCAAAATCAATGGTCACTTCCACGCCAGATGGCGCCTCTTCTTCTCCTTCTTCTTTCTCTTCCTCATCTTCATCCGCTTCTTTAACAGCTTCGTCATCGCTTTTGGGCGCCACCGGAGAAGGCTCATCTGCTGCAAGTACCACAACATGTACCGAGCTTTGCTCAGGACGATCGTACGACGTCATATCAAGCCAGCCCACATTCAGGCCATAATTGATACTGGAAAGGAAATACATATACTTCCCACTGGCGTCAAACTCGGGAGAAATGGCGGAAGCCATACCATCAGTGATCGCAGTTGACGCCTTGTTTGCCAAATTATGCACGTAGATGGAATGGTACTGGTTTTCTTCCATCCGGCTATATGCCAGCCACTTGGAATCAGGTGACCAATCAAATGACATGCGGTTAACGGAGAACATCGCATTGTCTACGATATAGCCTTCGCCTTCTTTTGTATCAAAAACCCACAGGTTCTGGTCCATATCGGTAAAGGCGATGTGTCGAGAATTTGGCGCCCAATCCGGATTGTAGAAAAAGGTAGGATTAGGGATGTCGAAGCTTTGCACATCCTTGCCAAATTGATCCGCAACGACCAGCTTGTATTCTCCCGATGCATCAGAGAACCATGCAATATGCTGCCCATCGGGCGACCACGCCGGCGCACGGTCCGCTGTGTCTGATGAATTGGTGAGGTTGCGGGTTGCGCCATGCTCCGCCGGCACCGTAAAAATTTCGCCACGCGCTTCAAACACAACCCGCTTGCCATTGGGTGAGATATCCATGTTCTGCACCATGCCGCCTACAGATTCCCAATGGGGCCTGGCCCACGAAAAATCACCATTGATCGTGATCGGCACGCGTGCCGGCTCACCACCCTGTGCATCCAGCGTATAGAGATAGCCGCCGTTTTCGAAAATGAGTGATCCTCCCCCGCTTTCCAGATTTTTCACGTCAAACTCCTCAAAAAATGTGCGCTGCTCAAGTGTGCCATCGGTTGTACTGTACGCCCACACGTTTACGGTAAAGTCGCGGTCCGACAAGAAAAAGACTGTGTCATCAATCCAGTTTGGATGCTGGTCCTTTGTACCATCCCATGGGAGTTTTTCTACGTCTAACGATTCCAGGTCGATGATTCGAATGGGATTATTTTGTCCGCCACGGTAATTACGGAATTCAGATTCCCAGGGCGTAACCATTTCATAAGCCATCTTTGCGCCATTCGGGGAGAATTTACCGTTTTGCAAACGCGGCAATGGCAGTGCTTCAGGAAAAGATTCATCCAGCGCGATGGTCCAGAAACGAGGTATGGGGACCGGTGCATTGGTCCGCCCCGATGCAAACACAACGGCAGAACCATCGACAGTCCAGCCGCGGGCAATGTCAGCAAAAGGGTGCCATGTGAGTCGACGAGGCTCTCCGCCGTTAACGCCAACAACAAACACATCGGTGTTGCCATCATATTGCCCCGAAAACGCAACCCACTGGCCGTCTGGTGAAAAATGTGGCTCCGTCTCCGCCCCTTCAAAGGTTGTCAGGCGATGCACGTTGCTGCCATCCCGGTCGGCAAGCCAAATATCGTTAGCATATACAAAAGCCACGTGGTTTTCGCTGATGGCCGGCATCCGCAAAAGACGCGTTTGCTGGGCAGTTGCTGTTTTTAGTGGAGCAAGAAGTATGATTAAGACTAATAGGGAAAGTATCTTATAGAATCGCATACCGGGATATATCTCTTTTCCTGAATTGACAAACGGTTCTTGACTAGCATAATAAAGAACTCGCTAAAGAAAAGGTACCCATAAAAAATGCTACTTTACCTCGTTTTGCAGTAGGTTGGTACTGCTGCAGGAAAGGGTCATATTTAATAACCAGCATTTGGCGGGGAATCAATCCACAATATCTCGCTTCCTATCTTGCAGATACCCCAATCCCACAAAACAAACAAACCAGAGCAGGCTGCGCCACTCAACACTGGAAAGTCCGAAAAAGATAGAGGTATCATCCTGTAGTGACGTGGGAAATGAGTACGGGAAATATTCTGCCCATGCCCATCGTTCAAAAACGATTATGCTTACAATAAACCCAAGAAGGCCGAGCGCAATAGGGACGATGTACCCTTTAAACCTGAAACCCAGCCAAAAGTGGATACCCAGCACGCCGGCTGATGCAACACCCGCATGAAACAGGTTGTTTGCCGCCAACAACACCCCCGACGGATAGAATTGGAATTCATAGAAAGGCCGTGTAAGAGACAGGAATTGCCCGCAGAGCAAGGAGCTTATCAGGAAAACCAGCACGGGCAACACAGCGAGAACAACCAGCATAACTACCTTGGCAACATAGATCCCCAATCTCGAAACAGGCAGACTATACAAGTACTTCCATCCACCGGATTGATGTTCAAGTTGATGCACAGAAGCCGCAACCAAAACCAGATATGGGACAATCATAACCAGGCTAATGATATGATAGCCGATTTGATAAAATTCTGCCCACGGATTTGTGCTAAATCGAATCAGCTTCTGCGGATTGAAATAATAAACCAGCGTCATCAACAAAGAAACCGTTAGCCCCCCTACGAGCGCAAGCCAAAGAATAGGCGTTTGTTTGAGCTTCAACCACTCCGTCCGAACCTGCGGCAAATACATACGCTTATTCATTTCCAACCTCGCTTTTTGTCAGAGACACAAAGAGTTCTTCAAGCCCCGCTTTCAGCACACCCACTTCAAAAACGTCTATATCTCGATCTAGCAGTTGCCTGAGTACTGCAGGGATTTGTTGCTTGCCTGATAGTGGAATACGCAGGCGATTTTCGTCCACAATCTTCGGGGCATATCCAGATCCCAACGCCGCAACACACTGCGCCGGCGCAGAGACTTCAATTTCAACTTCGAGGCTACCTGATCGGACTTCCTGCAGGCTTTCGATGCTGCCTTCAAAAATGAGCCGGCCTTCATGCAAGACGCCAACTTCTGTAGCAAGAATTTCTATTTCAGCAAGCTGATGGCTGGACAAAAAAATGGTTTTGCCGCGGGCCTGGAGGGTCTTCAGCAACGCTCTGATTTCAATAATGCCGTGTGGATCCAATCCACTGGTTGGCTCGTCAAGAATAAGCAGGTCTGGATCGGATAAAAGCGCGATGCCAAGCCCAAGCCGCTGCAACATGCCGGTAGAAAAATGCTTGGCTTTCTTTTTTCCTGCCTCAGCCAGGCCAACCAATGCAAGGATGTCATCTACACGTCCTGGCTCCACATTTCGGTAGAGGGCGCAAATCCTGAGGTTATCTCTGGCGTTCAGGTGGCGATAAATCGATGGTGATTCAACCAGCGAACCGATTTCCATCAGACATTCGATGTCTCCTGGATTCTCATATTTGCCATGCAATTTGATTGTGCCAGCATCCGGAGAAAGCAAGCCAAGGATATTCCTGATTGTTGTACTTTTGCCCGCACCGTTGATACCGAGGAAGCCATAGATCGAATGCATCCCAACGCTCATGTCAAGATTCTTTATGATCGGCGTGTCTTTTTTATACCCATACTGCACTCCTCGAAGCGCTATGGCCAGCCCCTGTCCAGTTGCATTCATATTTTCCATCAGTTCGGCCCAGCTTGGCTGTGTTTAGATTGGCTGTGTTTAGGTTGAATGCTACCCATGCCTCTTGCAAGCAGAGAAACGGTTTGCTTGAGGGGCATCGCGCCGGCAGCTCCATTTGAGATATTTAGTACAATGGATGCATTCAACGCCGGGATAACCAGCGCCCACGTGCCCCAAATACCAGAATGGAAGAACGCTTCATACCCCATTATTTCAATGCGCTCGATACCATAGCGGTAGTCGGGCGTGTAAGCCACATCAAATTTGATTACTGAATCATCCAATCCAGCACCAGCAGCTCTTACATAGCTGGTACCATAGAGCGGATGCGGGGCGCTTCCCGAAAAGTAGTCGCCATTGTGCAGGGAGAGAAAAAATCGTGCAACATCTTTTGTTGTGGAGACAAGCCCGCCTCCGCCGTAGAGATCAACCGTTGGGCTTACTTCATTGATGTCGATATCCCCGAAGTACTGATGTATCCGGCCTGTAGTGTCTTTTGCAGGCTCCATTGATTCGAGCCAGGTTTTGGACAGGCCGGCTTCGTCAAAGCGTAAAATCTCCCTCAAAGCTGTTGCGAGATCCTTCCCAGAAATGTGTTCAATGATTTCCCCAAGTAGTACATAGCCCGTATCAGAATAATGGTATTGCCCGCCTGGCGGCCCCTGCGGCTTCCCCCAATCCATGCCCCCCTGAATCTGCTCCGTTCTGGTCCATGTTTTTTGTGGGCGCGCTTTAACTTTCTCCAGGTAGGTTGAGGAGCCGACGCCATAGTCGAAAAGGCCACTGGTATGATTTAACAGGTGATGGATTGTGATCGCATCTACATCGTACCCGCCTACCGTCAGTATCTCCAGATGTTGAGGAGAGACATATTTGGTGATGCTGTCGTCAAGGCTCAATAGACCATCCTGATGCAAGCGCAAAACACATACTGCAACAAAGGTCTTTGTTATGCTTGCAATCCGGAATGTGTCATCCGGTTTGATTGCATCTGCCGTGTATTTGTCTCGCACACCTCGCGCACCCGACCACGAAACGCCCATGACGGGTGCCTCCACATGCAATTGGATCGCCGTAAAATCTCGCGTATTTGCTTCGAATTCGACAAGAACCTTAGCGAGTTCATGCTCCAGTTCAGCCGGCTCAAGCGTCGATTGGTTGATCCGACAACTCGAAAGAAGAACAAGGCAGCAGCCAAGCACAAATAGCCGGCGCCTGTATCGTGATATTTTCAAATAGTATTTCGCCATGGTCAAATATAGATTTGACGCGAAAGTGGCGATAGTAAAAAACCGTCAGATTACACGGCTAGTTTATTATGCGAAGGGTTGAGAGGTTATTTACGCGAAGCAGTTCGGTAGGCGTGAGACCACTAAATCGCTTAACCTCCTTAATGAGATGTGTTTGGTCGTAGTAATTGTATTTCACGATGAGGTCATGCCAATCGGTAGCATCAGGACTCGCTATGTCTTGCAATACCAATCTAAACCGATTGTGGAGGAGAAATTTCTTGGGGGTCAACCCCGACTCTCGTTTGAAATAGCGCTCCAGACTACTTAACGACAGGTTGCTCATCTTCGCTATTTCAGAGACGTCGTGATGGGGTTGTATTTCTGTTGACAGATCATCAAGCAAGCCAATTCGATTAACTGCAAAGCACCGTCGCAACCAGCTGTCTAACACATCACGTTTCTGGCTCACTGATCCTGCTCTTACGGTATGGATTATGCGCTTTGAGATGGGTTCGCTGAAAACGTGGTTTGCATCTACAAATTGCGTTTGAACCAAATCGCGCGCTGCACACCTTAGAAAGGGGAGAATTGCTGCCGGCCCTATGCTTCTAAAGCGAATTACTGTAAAGTTGGTAACCCCGGAAAGGTCAACCGAGATACCCGCATCCATGTAACTAAACAAGGTGCGTGGATTGAATTGGTGTAGTTGTCCCTTGTAGAAAAATGTAGCTGATCCTTCGAAGTCGAGAATCAACTCAGGTGTCAGACAGGGAAAATCGTGGATACAGCTTAGCTTCGCATCGCGAACCTCGTCTAAACCTAGCTGCCAGTAATATTGAACGTATTTGGAGACAAGTTCGTCTTGCGGGTAAATCTTGCGCATGCGTGCTTTACGGCTGCGCTTTTGATCTTGTTACGCCAGGTTGGCCGGATACCAATGGGGACGGCACCACGCAATACGTACATCAACATGCTCAACCTATTGCCAATCAACCCTTACATCAGGGGCTCCAATCCCCAAATGCACTGCGCAAAACGTGCTGTCTTTTTAACACGGTTCTGTCCTGCTGAACTACAATCTTATACTCCAAAACTAGCTACTGCACGCGCCACTTTAGCTTGTTTTTTCTCTTGTAAAGCACTTAGTTAAATCAGCTGGTTTCACGCCCACTGCATGCCCGAGATGCAAGACTGGAGCGCTGCATGCTACTTCACTAGCAACGCCGTGCTTAGCGGCTGCAATCTACCACTCTGTTCGAAATACGCTGACCAGCGCCCTCTGGCTAAGAAGACTTGCCCGGCTTCTCTTTTGTGTTCCGCCCTCCGCCATAGTTCATTTTTTCAGCAGCACCGTCGCTGCTCTTTAAGGAGGAAGGCCTCATGAAACTTGTTAAACTTACCGCGCTGGCAATTGCCATTTTTGTCTGCATTATCTTTTTCCAAACACAGGCTCATCAGCAGCATGAAATAGCTTCTGCACCAAAAGCCACGATAGGTAATGCCCAGAACCTGAACGTAGCCTATCAAAAATGGAAAGAACAGCTAACATCTTACGAGGGCGCCTCCGAGGTCGTTGTGCCCATCGGATGGGCAAAAGGACTTTCCGCTGAGCGTACCCCTGCGCGCGGCACTGCCCGTATTAATTTTATCGACAGCAAAATTTCTGTCAACATCCAGTATATGAGCGACGCTTATGCACTTGACGCATGGCTTGTTGACAACATCAGTGGTGAAGACAAGACCGTCAAAGCTGAAGACGGCGACAACATTCGTTACCTGGGCCGGCTCAACTGGCAAGCTGATGGCGCCACCCTGCACGCACAGCTCGAGCAACATGCCCTGCTTCAATTTGAAATAGATGCCATTGTCATCACCAAAGCCGGCATTCGCCCGGAAGAAGCAGGCCTCCTCTATGGCATGCCTGGTCTGTTCCAGCGCCTTTATAGGGACGAACTTGTCCAGGCAAGCGGCCTACGGGCCCCAGACGACGAGCAGAACCTGCTCGCACTCGCCGCGCCTACAGCTCATGCCAACGAAGCTGCGGCCAGCCTATCAGTATTCCAAACCCTCGTAGAAGACGGGGAAGAAATTTTCTTCAACGAAACGTTTGATGGCAACGGCAGAACTTGCGGCACGTGCCATCCTGCAGAAAACAACTTTACGATTGACCCTACATTTATCGCCACCCTCCCGGCAGACGATCCGTTGTTTGTTGCAGAGAACATTCCTGCACTCGACTTCGATCAGAATGGCGGCTTGCGGTTTGAAAACCCGGTATTGATGCGCGAACGGGCGCTCATCGTTGTAAATGCTGACGGCTTTGATGACCCGGCCAACAAGTTTGTCATGCGCAGCGTCTCTCACGTTTTCGCACAGGCGTTGTCTATCACACCAAGCACCGACGATGGAAGCGACCCTGGCAAATTGCACCGAACGGGTTGGGACGGAGATGGATCACCTGGCACGGGTACAATCAGAGAATTTGCGATCGGCGCGGTGAATCAGCACAACCCGCTGACCATGAACCGCATCGAAGGCGTTGATTTCCGGTTACCAACCGACTTTGAACTCGACGCACTGGAAGCCTTCCAGCTTTCCCTGGGCCGGCAGGAAGAAATGGATCTGCAGAACATGACCTTCCTCGACCAGAGCGTCGCCGGCGGCAAAGCCCGCTTTATGGGGCAAGACAAATGCCACCAGTGCCACGGTAACGCCGGTGCAAAAGCTACGATCACCCCATTCTCTGGCACCAACGCAAACTTTGACACGGATGTAGAAGACGGCGTGAACCCGGCAGACCGACTCGGTGAAGTTATGCCGATCGACGGCGGCGCCGGCCACGATGGCAGCCTTGCGCTAGGTTTCGGTGATGGAAAGTTCAACGTTCCTTCGATTATAGAGGCTGCTGACACACCTCCGTTCTTCCACGACAACTCTAAAGAGTCGCTGCGCAACGCTGTTGTCTTCTACGCAACAGACACATTCAACAGCTCCCCTGCCGGGCAGCTGGTAGATGGAATTGTGCTCGGAACTGGTGCTTTTGAGATCGAGGACTTCCTCCGCGTTATCAACACCATCGACAACCTCCGCAGCGCAGAGCAATACATCTTGCGCGCCATGCAACTTGAGCTTACGGAGAGCCTGAAATTGATGAACCTGGCTAAAATAGACCTGGAGGACTCCGAAGGTGTTCTCGACCGGGGCAACTTACACGGCCCCGAACGCGCGCTACTTACTCAGGGTATGGATGCCATTACCGATGCCGAGAACGCGGCAAGTACAGGTGAACGCGATGATTTCCTGAACCAGGCATTGGGCTTGATGCAAGATGCACGAGATGGCATGGTCATCATGGAAGGTGGCACCAACAATCTGCCGTCTGCTTCTTTCACCGTTTCAACAACCGGCCTCACGGCTAACTTCACCGACACCAGTACTGATGCAGACGGATCCATTGTATCCTGGAGCTGGGACTTTGCCGGCCAGGGCACGTCGAATAATCCAAACCCAAGCTTCACCTTTGCGTCTGCTGGCACCTTCAACGTATTCCTGACCGTCACCGACAACGATGGCGGCACCAATACAACAAGCCAAAATGTGACCGTAGTTGACAATGGCGGAGACAACAATCCACCATTGGCTTCCTTCACGTTCTCAGCCTCGGCCCTTACAGCAGACTTTACCGATACAAGTACAGACACCGATGGCTCTGTTGTATCCTGGAGTTGGGACTTTGGGGGCGATGGTACATCAACCAGCCAAAATCCTAGCCACACCTTCTCTGCTGACGGCACCTTTAACGTCTCGTTGACAGTGACCGACAACGAAGGCGCTACCGGCACAACCAGCCAGAACGTAACCGTGAGCAGCGGTGGCGGTGCGTCAACGATGCATGTTGAAAACATCACCACAGCCATTACACGTGGTGCGGGTGGCGTGGGTAATGTTGAAGCAACCTTGTTGATTCACGACAGCAACGGCAATCCGGTTGCAGATGCCACAGTTACCGGTACGTTTGGTGGTGATCTGACAGGCAGTGACACAGGAGTCACAAATGGTAGCGGCGAAGTTGTGCTCACATCAGACCAATTCACGTCGCGCCCAAGTGACCTTGGTATTTGTGCTGACAACGTCACGCATGGCTCGCTGACGTATGATGCGAGCCAGAACAGCGATGCGAGCTTTGATTGCTCAACAGCCGGCCCCATTGCCGGCATCGCTGACCAGCGCGAAACACCTGACGCATTCACGCTGCATCCAAACTTCCCGAACCCGTTCAATCCTACAACAGAAATTCGCTTCTCGCTGAAAGAGAGTGGTGCTGTACGGATCAGCATTTTCAATGCACTCGGGCAAGAAGTACGGGTACTGGCTGATGGCAATTATGATCTGGGTGAGCACAGCGTTACCTGGGATGGTAAAGACAACGCCGGTGCAGGCCTCGCAACAGGCACGTACCTCTACCAGCTCCGCTACAACAACCAGACCTTCACCAGAACCATGACAATGCTCAAGTAAAGCTGCGTCACAGTCTACCTAAAGGTTGGCTGTTTGGATTGCTGCATCAAGTACACCTTGTGCCTGCAGCGTCCAAACAACCAACCTTTTTTATTTGTTACCATGCTAAATGCCACGCTTTGGGAACGCTGTATCCAAAAGGACGAGTAGCCGTATCAACGATTGTATCCTGAGGAATGCAGCATTGCCACAGCATGAAATTTATCAAAGGGCTGACGCTCAACGAAAAGTATTACCACGAAGTTGTCGCGCCCCTCGTGCAGCAATTTGACCCACAGCTAACTTATACCAGCAGCCTACTCGGCTATGGCTCTGACGTGCTCGGCTTCGACACTGCCACGAGCATGGACCATAACTGGGGGCCGAGGCTTCAGATTTTCCTGGACGAATCTGACCTGCATCGAAAAAAAGAACTTGATGCTTTTTTGTCAGCAAACCTGCCTGTGACATTCATGGGTCTGCCCACAAATTTTGCCGCAAACCCAGGAGATCCAATCCGGCGCATGGCACCAGCTACCGGACCGCCCGTCAACCACCTGATAGAAATTTACAGCATCGATGCGTTTGTCCTTTCCATTTTGGGAAAGCCCCTGGACGAGTTGACGCTGCTTGACTGGGTTCGCATACCCGAGCAAGTATTGCTGGAAGCTACGGCCGGCAAAGTATTTCACGACGGATTGCGGATACTCACGCCTCTCCGTGAACGACTCAGCTATTATCCATTGGATGTGCAAAAACTCAAAATTGCAGCGCTCTGGCAAGGCATCGCCAATGAAGAAGCCTTCCTTGGCAGATGCATCGAACATGCAGACTATGCCGGCGTGAAGCTCATTTCAGCGCGCATTATAAACCAACTCATGAAAATCTGCTTTGGAATCCAAAAGCGGTACATCCCTTACTCAAAATGGTTTACCGCCATGTTCAAAACACTTGGGCTTTCCGCGATCGACCAGCTTATAACAGAAGTACTGCGAGAAAATGACCCAATGCTGATTGAAGAAAAGGTTGCCAGCCTGTATCGCGAAGTTATTACCCTGAACAATACGTCAGATGAACTACCTCAAATAACAAACACTGTCAGAGACTACTACAACCGGCCCTACAAAGTGGTTATGGCCGGCGAAATTGCAACATGCTTTGTTGGAGACATAGCAAACAGCACCATCAAAAAGCTAGACCTGCTATCTGTGTTTATCGACAACAAAATCGACGCTGCTGATTTCACCGATGCACGACCGTTGATTCATCGGATGGTTGGACCGCAACCTTAGAGGCGGCTGGTTCCACATCGCCCCCACCTGGCATTTCAAGCCTGTCGAAAAAGGGTGGCATACGATACTCTCAATTTTTTTCGGTATCATTTCGTCACGAACAACCTGCTATTTTTCTGGTTAGATTTGCGTAACCAGCGAAGCTTTCAACGCTTTAGTCTGTAAAAAATGGATCCTATTCCTTTCAAAATACCGGTGGGTGTAGAGTATGCCGGCCTCATCAGGTTCGAGCTACCTCATCTTATCGTGGAATTCGACAAGTGGTCGTGGACCAAATTCTCGAAGCAAGTCAATGAAATCAAAATCCCTGTTGGCGAGATTACTTCAGCTAAATTTGTCAAAAACATTTTCCAGACGAGAATTGAGCTGCAGTTCCGAAGCATGAAAACTGCCACCGACATCCCCAGTTCTTCACCGGGATTGGTAAAGCTGCAATTTACGCGCCGGCACAGAAAAGCAGCAGAGGAATTGACAACCAGAATACGGACCGCAATTGCGGAGCAGCGCATAAAGCAATTGGAAAACGAAATGCGCCAGCTTGACGATTAAGCAACCTAGCGTCCAGGATAGTTGGCAGCTGTTTTGATTCGATTGATCTGGTTTGTGTGACGCGCTGCATGCGAAATCAAAGTCAGCGTATACTGGTGCAAATCACGGGCTTCCCAAATCCCGCTTCCGGGTGCCCGATAGGCAAAATGTAAACGCAGGTCGCTGTCCGTTGATGTCACGAGTTCAATTACCTGATCTCTAAACCGCGTAAAATAATTCATCAGCTCATCTCCCGTCTCAAACATGCCAGTGGGCGTGGCATACAAAGCCGCAGTGGCCGTGCCTGGGTCGTTCTCGTAAGCAACAAACGCTTCATCATTCCCCGTCACCTGCGCAACCAATTCGGGACGCTCAGGGGTGTATTGCCCGTACAACAAGTCCCTGAAATAATACGACTCGATCAAGGCAAGATGCTCAACAACCTCTGCTATAGACCAGGTATCTGCATCAGATTTAAAGCGCCACTGGTCAGCTGTTAGGCCTTCGGTGGCATCAAGCAACCCCTGCTTTGTCAAGGTCAGGTTCTCAAGCAGATAGGCCCGGTCTGCCTCCGTCCATATGCTCTCGGCATTGGATGTAGCTTCATCGGCAGCACGTTGATGAGGCGCTTGCTGGCAGGCGGTCAGGCTTAGCAACAGAACGGCTACAAGGATACAATACAAGGGCTTGGTCATAGCGGCAAAACGTGTAGAGCAATGGTGACGCAATGCGCCAAAATATGAGATTCATGTTCTGGATCGCAAATGTGAGGCACCATTTCCAAATACCACCTTATTCAAATTGCGCCAAAAGATTCTTCCAGTTAAATATCTCGGCATTAAACTGCAGCGCATTACTCACGTAGATAGGAAGCCTAAAATAACACCTCCCCTTGCATTACTGCTTTCGCTTCAGGTTGTCGGATGCAAGTGCAATAAAACAAATCATATTTTTTGTCTCAGCTCCATATGCGATTATGAATCTCAAGCGCATTACACAATACACTATCGCGACGTTGTCAATGCTTTTCCTTACGGGTTGTACAGTTAAAACTGAACTACAGTTTGATCCTGGGATTTCCATTTACGATGCAGAAAAGCTAGTAGATAATGCTGAATTAATTGAAATAAGATCAGAAGAGCAGCCTCGCATGAATATAGCACTCACTTCATTGAGAATTGGTCTTAAGCAAGATAGTCATTTCAAAATTTGCGGTGGAGTTAACCCTAGCTTGAGCACAAAGGATCGCGAAAAAGGGATTGAGTGGTCGCAGAAGGAGGTCTTGAGCATTACACCAATAGAACATGCTAAGCCACAGTCTATCACACAACTTTGGCTAGCAGCTTACAAAGAGCGAGAACAGGCTTTACAATATGAATTAATGCGCGTTGATGAAAAAATCTTAGAATTGCACACAGTCCTGACGCGAGTAACGCAGCCAATCTTATCTGAACTAACCGAAGATCCTTCAGACTCAACATTAATAAAAAACATGGCAGACACTATTCAACGCTTCGAGCCCCAGCTAACGCGATACAGGGAGGGCATTGAAGAAAATTCTGAACTGATTTTGGATAACCCACTCTTACAAATCAAGGTTGATACTATTGTTCTCAAGCAGTCTATCTTCAACTGCCTTTTTGATTACCCAGTACGTCCCACGTCTTGTGTAATCAAGGGCCGCAACATGCGCAGTTTTTTAGCTACCACTTGCTGCTATTAGGCAAGCCCAATGACGACAGTTTGATCGCTCATAAATTGAACAACACAGACAAAACCAAGGAGAATCCGGCGTTAAGCTGTTTCTACCCCCACGACATCACCACTTTCCCCCGGGTTCGCATGGCCTCAATGTATGCGATAGCCTCAGGGATTTGGTTATGCGGGTACGTCTTCTCGATATGCACCTTTACCTTGCCATCCTTCATTAATGCAGCCAGTGTCTCCAGGTCTTGTGTACTGGCTTGCGCGGTGAACTGCGCAAGTGGGTACCTGCTGAAGCCGGCCTTTATGAGCAGGGCTATCATGTGCTTCATCGTAGTAAACCCTACAACAACGCCGCGCTTGCCCATGCGCTTATAGTCTTGCAACGTCAGATTACCGTGGTTGTCCACCACCAGGTCATAGTTGCCCGTGTGTGTATGAATCGATTCGCGATCGTAAGCAACAACTGCATGTGCCCCAAGGCTCTTTACGAAATCAACGTTCCTACTCGAACACACGCCGGTTACGCGGGCACCATATGCTTTAGCAATCTGCACAGCAAAGTGCCCTACTCCGCCCGATGCCCCGTTGATTAACACAGATTCGCCGGCCTGTAATTTACCATGCGTGATCAATTCTTGTAATGCTGTAAGGCCGGCAACCGGGGTTGCAGCCATTGCCGGAAAACCGAGTCCGTCTGGCATCAAGCCACTGGCCTCAGCCGGCACACACACGTACTCAGCAAATGAACCCGTTTTGAGGGTTTCTCCAAACACACGGTCTCCGGGCTTAAAATGGGTCACCCCCTGCCCAACGGCCTCAACAACACCGGCAAAGTCTGCGCCGAGGATTTTCTCTTTGGGCTTGAAGAGGCCAAATGCAAATCGAGCAAAAAAAGGCGAGCCACGCAGAATATGCCAGTCAGCCGGATTTGCCGAGTTGGCAACTACGTTTACCAAGAGATGTCCCGCTTTCACAGCCGGCTTTTCTACGTCTTCCAACTGCAAAACTTCTGGTCCACCATATTTGTGCTTCGTAAAAGCCTTCATCTGTAATTTCATTAATTAAGGGGGCACGATACGCATCAGGAGTCTACCGCACGCGAGAAATGCGGCTATGACACTTCAATTGACTATGCAGGTAAAAGCTGTTCAGCAATACGCATTACATTACAACAACCTACGAATTTGATTTTGTATTGTTATGCCACGTCCCAGCCTTTTAACGCTGAAAACGTCACCTATGAGAAGCTTCAGATCGCCGGCTTATTTCTTTATCCTTTGCCTGCTCGGTATTTTTGGATGCGGAACGGCTGCTGCACAAAAAGCTGAATCGCCTGGATTGCACAGCGAAACGCTTGCAGTTGAAAGTGCTGAAAGAGAATTCAGCTACTACATCCCCAGCGAGCCAACAGGGGGCCTGCTGCCGATTGTGATCTACCTGCACGGGCATGGAGACAGCATGCGACACATCCTCGGTACCGGGCGAATTAAGTCGGCTTCTTCAGTCTGGGTGGACGTTGCGGAACGCGAAGGTTTCATGGTCATGTATCCACTGGGCTTAAAAGGCGGCGGCCGGCGGCCCAAAACAGGCTGGAATGATTGCCGGCCCGGACTCGAAGGCAATCCGCAATCCGACGATATCGCATTCATCAGGCATCTTATCGATTACGCTGTTGAGCAACACAACGGCGACCGCAGCCGGGTGTACGTGACCGGTATGTCGAACGGCGGACACATGACCATGCGGGCCGGCATGGAAATGACGGATGCCCTAGCTGCCATTGCACCGCTTGTGGCATTGCTCCCCAAAACACATGACTGCAAACCACCAACAACACCTATCGCTGTCCTGTTGATGTATGGCACCGACGATCCACTGGCACCTTTTGAAGGCGGGGCCATGGCTGGCGGACGCGGTGAAGTGTTCTCGGCACGCGAGACCACGATGGCCTGGACTGCCTGGAACGGGTTAGAAAACGTAAAGGAGACAACTGTTGAACTGGCAGACAAAAACAGCGCTGATGGCTCCACAGTTGTTGCACACATCCGAGAAACGTCCCCCGCGGGCCCTGCTGTTATTGCCTATGAAATGCGGGGCGCCGGCCACACCGAACCCAGCAAGGTCGCCCAAATGGGCCGGTTACTCAGGCGCATCCAGGGCAACCGCAACCAGGACATCGAAATGGCGGAAACCATCTGGGCGTTTTTTAAAACCAGATCGCGCTAAGATGCTGGCATCGCTTAGGGGTGTACCTTGTCCCATGCATTTTAACAGGACAAAATTTGTAGATTAAGGGTACCGTTTACTGTATAATCGCCCCGAATGACTGAATTGATTTACAAACACCTATTTCTTCGCGCTACACTTCTTGTAATGTTGGCCGGCTGCGCCGCTGAAGCACCAAACACAACAGATCATTTACAGGAAAAACCCCGTGTTGTTGTCACAACCGACCCTGAACTCGACGATTTCAATTCGCTCCTCAGGTACCTGCTCTACAGTACAGATTTCCAGACCGAGGGTCTGATTTATGCGAGTAGCCAGTTCCACTGGAAAGGCGACGGTACCGGCAAAACCTGGAAAGTGGAAGGCAGGGAATACACACGCTTTGGTCTCGACATTTGCCCCTGCACTTCGTGGCGCTGGGCTGAAGATGACCGGTTTATCCATGAGGCTGTTGAAACGTATGCGGAAGTATATGATAACCTCATTGTACACAACCCAGACTACCCCGCGCCATCCGAATTACTCGCCAAAATCAAAATTGGCAATATTGAGTTTGACGGCGACATTTCGAAAGACACACCGGGATCAGACTTGATTAAGTCGCTACTCCTCGACAATGATGACACGCCTCTGTATCTGCTTGCCTGGGGCGGACAAAGCACGATCGGCCGGGCCTTGAAATCGATTCAGGAGCAGTACGCTGAAGCTGATAACTGGGATGCTATCCAACTGAGCGTATCTGAGAAAGCCATCATTCAAGCCTATGGCGACCAGGACGATGTCTATGCAACCTACATTCAGCCCAATTGGCCGGACATCGAATTCAGGGAAATGGCTAACAGTACGTACGGCTATGGTGCACGCGGCTCGGTACTGCCTGAAGACCTTCATATTCTCAGCGCAGCCTGGACAGCGACCAATGTCTCCAGTCAGGGCCCTATGGGCGCCCGTTACCGGGTGTGGGGTGACGGTGTTCAGATGGTGAAAGATGATATTTTCGATTACTTCGGCCTGGATGGATACACCGACGAAGAACTGCGGGCGATGGGCTACATCGTCTGGATGCCCGTTCAGGAAAAGGGATCGTGGATTTCGGAAGGTGACACGCCGACGTTTATGAATCTTATAAACAATGGGTTGCGCGGGTACGAAGATGCAAGCTATGGTGGCTGGGGTGGTCGCAACAGTGAAGATGTAGGCCCCAACGGATCTGATCAAGAATACACACGGGCCCGCTTTTTTGGTGCAGCACAACATGATTTTGCCAGCCGGCTCAAGTGGTCTGTTACATCAGTTTTCGAAGATGCCAACCACGAGCCAGTCGTAAACCTAACTGGACCGCACACCATCACCGCAAAACCGGGTGATACCATCACGTTGCAAGCATCTGTTAGCGATCCTGACGGAGATACCGTGGCTACGCGGTGGTGGCAATACATTGAAGCAGACAGCTATACGGGTGAAGTCTCCATTGAATCAACAGATGCTTTGACGGCTACCGTTCAAATTCCGACTGACGCTGTGCCTGGCTGCAACATTCACTTGATTCTGGAAGCTACAGATGATGGCATGCCGGCGCTTACGCGTTACCAGCGGGTCGTTGTTACTGTTGCGCTTTAGGTCCAAGGAAGCACGTGTGCTTTTACTTGGTGTAGAGTGGCGGATATTAAAACGTTGACTTAAACAGTATGATTGTTATTTACGGCATTAAGGAGAAGCTCAATCCGATTAAAGCCATGCTGTCTGATGTGATCCACAATTGCATGCAATCTGTACTTGGCTTTCCGGAAGACAAACGCGCCCACCGATTTATGCCGATGGACAAAACTGATTTCTATTACCCAGGTGGACGATCAGATGCTTACACGGTCATTGAGATTAACATGATGGCGGGCCGGCAAATTGCAACACAGAAGCAATTGATTTATACCTTGTTTAAGGAAATCAAAAATAAACTGGCTATTGATCCTGTTGATATAGAGATTATAATCAAAGAACAGGCACATCACCAATGGGGCTTCCGTGGCATGACCGGCGACGATGCCAATGACCTCAGCTACCGCGTTAATGTTTGAGTTCAGCAAACCACCAATTACATTCCATCATGTGTTATAGAACGCTTTGCCTTCTCCTGTTTTCCTGTTGCCTATTCGAGAACGGCTACGCCCAGGCAACGGATACATACCAGGTCTCGCCGGCTGATGTCTCCTCCATTGACGCCATCATTGATGCATCTTATGACGTGATTTCAGGCACAGCAGACGAGCCCCGCAACTGGGACCGCGAGCGTTCGCTCTTTCATCCGGAATCACGGCACATGCCAACACGCTATGAAAGCTCAGGCGCATACACCGTCGACGTGATGGATGTTGAAGGGTTTATTGATCGCGCAGATCCTTTTTTCAAGAAAGCCGGCTTCTACGAGTACGAAATTGCCCGCAAAACAGAGCAGTTTGGCAACATCGCGCACGTACTCAGCACTTACGCGTGGAAAAACGAAATAGACGGCCCGGTGGGTGGCCGCGGCATCAACAGCTTCCAGTTGCTTTACGACGGCACACGCTGGTGGATCATGTCCGTCTTCTGGCAACAGGAAAGTGAACGGCACCCAATACCGGAAGCCTACCTGCCCACACAGACCGCTTCGCGACACCTGTTCAATGGCCATGATCTTTCAGGATGGCACGCCGATGTGCCGGCCGCAGATTCCCTCGATGGGCTTCCCCCCTCCTTCTTCGTCCGCAATGGCTACCTCGTTAGCGCTGGAGAACCAAGGGGACACCTGATCTCAGACGAAGTCTTCCAAAACTACCGGCTCGAAGTACAATACCGCTTTACAGGCGAACCCGGCAATTCCGGCGTACTCGTCCATGCTTCCACACCGCGTTCGCTTTACAAGATGTTTCCCAAATCCATCGAAGTTCAGATGATGCACGAAAATGCCGGCGACTTCTGGGTAATTGTGGAAGACATTGAAGTCGACAACATGGTTGAACGCCGCGGTCCTGAAGAAGACTGGGGCATCGTAGAAGGGAAAGCGCGCCGGATTCTGAACCTCACAGACGGATCCGAGCGTCCACTTGGCGAATGGAATACCATGGTGATTGAGACCGTAGACAACACACTACGCGTGTGGCTTAACGGCGAACTTGTCAATGATGGATACAATGCGACCGTACACCGCGGACAAATTGCGTTGCAGGCGGAAGGCGCCGAGGTTGAATTCAGGAAGGTGCTGCTAACACCAATTGAGACGCTAACTGAACGTTAGAAAACACAAAAGGCTCACAGCAGGCTACTCAAACGCCTTCAACACTTCGCGGGTTAGATCCCAACGGTTGAATCCCTGCCGGCCAAAGTCGAGTCCCCTGCGCACAATTACCAGGTCGTGCGAGGGCACCACAACCACGTACTGGCCGCGGTTGCCGGCCGTTGCGTAGGCATCAGCTGGCACATCGGTTCGATCATCCGGCACAAGCCACCATTGGCCACCGTAGAATTTGCCGTCATCCGCCGTAGCCGGCGCAGGCGTTCGCGTAAACGCGATCCACTCCGGTGAGATCAACTGCTCGCCGTTCCACATACCGCCATTCAAATACAGCAATCCAAAACGCGCCAGGTCTCTGGCATTGGTGTATATCTGGCTACTCATGATAAAGTCTCCAAACCTGTCAACACCAGGAATTGTGTTGCGCATGCCTATTTTATCAAAAAGCGCAGTCCGCGGAAATTCGAGATAGGTTTGGTCGTCGCCCAGGGCGCGCTTCATCGCATACAATCCAAGTAGCGTATCGTAGTTCTCATAATCCCAATTGGTGCCCGGTGCCCTGATCAATGCCCGGTTGCGCGCGCCGCGAATCGAGCTTGCGCCGGCCCAGTACGACAGCCCTGATCCTGTGGCGTATTCGAGTCCGTTGTCAACCGGATACAGGCCACTCGACATGTTCAACACGTGGCGCAGCGTAATCGCATTGCGTGGGTCAGCATCTGCCGCATCAGCTTCGGGCAGCCAGTCTATATCCATCGGTTCATCAAGCGACATTTTGCCTTGATCAACCAGCATCCCGATTAAGGTCACCGCAATGCTTTTGGCTGTGGACCAGGTTCTTGTTTTGGTTAGATGGTCCACACCCGGTGCATAGCGTTCATGGATAATCTGCCCCTGGTGAACAACCAACAAACTCAAGGTCACCTGCTCTGTTGTGCCATGCATGGCACGGTCAAACGACCAGTTTGATGCAGCTTGAAGTACGTCCCTGTTGATGCCAGCCGGCAGGGGTGCTGCTGTTACCAGATCGCCATCTGGCCAGGACACGGTAGCCGGGTCACCGGGCAGCGGTGGCAGTTGAAGCGCTGGCAAATCCGCGACGTCTTCAAAGGTCTGATCCGGCGCCATCATCACACACCCAAGTCCCGGACGA
>JBCCIM010000111.1 GCA_039111535.1 Bacteroidota bacterium
ACTCCTTGATATCCTCACTCCTCAACAGTATCGCTTCACGGCCAGCTGAGTGCTCCAGTGTGCCAAGGTAGGCCAAAATGCACAGCCAACTATCTATAGTACACAAGAACGCAAATCGTCGAAGGCGAAAACATCAAGGTGGTCAAAGCCGATGGCTCCGCCCGCCCGCAGAACATGAAAGGCTTCGGCGACGGTGTTTGGAGCGGCAACTCCCAACTTTGGTGGATCCCTGAGAAAAAAGACGCCACCCTCACCGCTGAGTTCTCCGTTCCCAAAACTGGAGAGTATCACATCCACTTCGCTGCGACTAAGGCCGTCGACTACCACCGACCGCGAAATCCAGAGTGATGTAACCGCGACGTCTGCCAACACATTACGACTGGTGACAGGGGTGGATCATGCACAAACAGGGATCGACAGAAGAGAAATAGCCCTCCGTGGCTTCAACAACTCGGTCACCGGTGAAACCTACGTCCTCACCGACTACCGGCTCTCTGCAGCACCAGGCATGGCCATCAATGCCTACGGGCTCATGCCTATTGCCTCCCTCGATATGGACAGAATTGAAGTTGTTCGCGGACCCGGCGCAGCTTTGTATGGATCAGGCGTTGACCAGGGCCTCATGCATTTTGTTACCAAAAGCCCGTTTTCCTATCCAGGCACCAGTTTGTCTGTTGGGGGAGGAGAACGCAGCCTGCTTGATGTAGAAATGCGACACGCCGGCACCCTTGGCTCCCGATTCGGCTATAAAATTGTCGGCGAATACGCCAGTGGCGATGACTGGGCACTGGAAGCTGACAACCCCGTCGATGCAACCCTGATTGCCCGCGAAGGCGGGACCGGCCGTGATCCTGACTTCTGGAAATATGGCATTACGGGCACTCTGGAATATCGACCAACATCGGGCATACGCATTGTTGCAAACGGAGGATATCTCTCCCAAAAAATGTCGCTACTCACAGGCATTGGCGCAGCGCAGACAGACAACTTTGCCTATACGTTCGCACAATTGCGCGTACACGCCGGCAATTTGTTTGCCCAGGTGTACATGAATCAAAACGACAGCGGCGACTCATTCTACTACGGCCCAACGAGCCTGACCGATCAACTGCTGCGCATCACCGACCAGACCGTTTTATGGAATTCACAGGCGCAGTACACCTTTTCTTTCCTGGAAGGCCGGCAAAACCTGCTTGTAGGCACGGACTTCAAACGCACCTCCCCCAGAACTGCAGGCACGCTACACGGCCGCAACGAAGCCATTGACCAAATTGATGAACTGGGTGTATTTCTGCAGTCAGCAACCCTGGCAACCGATCAACTGGATGTCACGGCTGCGATCCGGGCCGACTACAACAACGTCGACGAGAAAGTCCGCTTCTCACCCCGTGCAGGACTAGTATTCAAGATCACGCCAACCCACACGTTTCGCGTAGCAGCCAACCGCGCATTTGGCGCGCCGGGCCTCAACCCAAACTTCCTCGACATGAACGTGTCGACGCTCTTTACAGCGGCTTCTTTTGGCGTGTCGCTACAAGGCAGGGGGGCGCATGAAGGATTCACCTTTGCCAACTTCCGGGACCAGCAAACGGTGACCTTTTTACTGCCAGACATTGGCGATCTCGACAATCAGAACAACCCTTCTTTTTTTGGTACGCAGGTCGCGCTGGACCAGATACCTGTAGCTCCTGTGTATGAGAACTTTGCCAGCCGGCTTGGGAATGTGCTTACCACAGGCGCTGCACTCCCGCCGGCGTTTGCCAACCTGTCCGCAACAGACCGGGATCGATTTGCCGCACTCCTGAACCAACTTTCCCCTTTCATCGGAGGCAATGCAGCAGGAGCACTTGGAGTCCCTGACATAAATGGTGATGGATTTCTTCCTGCAAGCGATCCGACAGACATCAAGCCACTAGAACAATCTGTCACCAATACGCTTGAGTTTGGATACAAGGGCCTGATAGGTAACCGCATTGTTGTCGCAACAGACATCTATTTCACCCAGAAGAGAAACTTTGTTGGTCCCCTGCTGCTAGAGTCCCCTTATGTGCTTTTGCCTGGTATAAGCGCAACCATTAACGGGCAAATCACCCCGTTTGTAGAAGACTTTGCGCAAGCAGATCCTATCCTGGCTGCAGTACTGCAAAACATGGGTGTAACCGCAGAAGGCGCCGCCGCCCTCATAGCAGATCTAATCGAAACGGGATTTGATGGATTTGACGGGTATGCAGCAAGTCCGGTTGCCATTGTTCAACCAGACCAAACCATATTGTCTGAGGAAGCTGCGAACACAACGATAGGTGGACTACTGACCTACCGCAACTTTGGCAACGTAACGCTATGGGGCGTTGACCTGGCACTTGAATACCTGTATTCAGATCGGTTGCGGTTGTTTGGCAATACGTCATTTGTTAGCGACGACTTTTTCGACAACACCGAGTTGGAAGAAGAAGACACAAACCTGGCTGTTGCACTCAACGCACCAACATTCAAGTTAAGCATGGGCTTCGACTACCAGTTGCCTCGCGGCCTTTCTTTCCGAATGGCCGGCAGATATATCAGCGAATTCCCGGTTCGCTCTGGGCCGTTTACCGGTATTGTAGACAACTACGCAGTCCTCGACGCAGGAATTGGCTACGACTTTGGCCGGCAGATCTCAGGCTTGCGACTCGATGTAACGGCACAAAATCTGCTCACTGTTGTTGATGGTAAAACGACCACGCGGCACAGAGAATTTGTTGGTGCGCCACAAATCGGCCGCCTTGTTATGGCCCGGCTCGTGTTCACTTTCTGACCCCCTGCGCACCGCGCAGCAATTTTCCCCAGGCTCATGGTAAAACTGGCTCCTTCTATTCTTTCGGCAGATTTTGGCCGTCTCGAAGCACACGCACGCGAAGCCCTGGAGGCTGGCGCAGACTGGCTTCATGTGGATGTAATGGATGGCCACTTCGTCCCAAACATTACCATAGGCCCGCTCATCGTGGATGCACTGAAGCCGCTGTCCCAGGAAACAGGTGCGCCACTCGATGTTCACCTGATGATTGAGCAACCTGAGTTGTACGTCAAAGCTTTTGCCGACGCCGGCGCGCACCGGCTTACCGTACACGTGGAAGCCTGCACACACCTGCACCGTACAATCCAGCAAATCCGGGAATGTGGCATAAATGCCGGCGTGACGCTCAATCCTGCTACGCCACTGAGCGCGATCGAAGAAATTCTGCCTTATGTAGATCTTGTGCTGATAATGACTGTGAATCCGGGGTTTGGTGGACAACAATACATCCCGACCAGCACCAACAAAATCAAGCGACTGAAACGCCAGCTGAATGACAAGGGCCTCTCGCCCTTTTTGCAGGTTGATGGAGGAATCAAAACCTCCAACGTAGCAGAAGTGGTAGCAGCCGGCGCGGATGTCATTGTCGCAGGTAGTGCAATTTTTGGTGGCACACAATCCGTTGCAGAAAACGTCGCTGCCTTTCGAGATGCCCTCATGCTGCGCGCCTGATCAGGCCGCATTAAATAATGAGCCTGTTCACTGGGTGATGCTGTGTAAAAGGATACAACGCAAAACCGAGGTATCCAGTGAAAAACACAGCATCACATCACCATCATCATGCACCGCTTGCTCGGCATGAACAGCTTAACAAGGCAACAATCCGTCAGCTCTCCCAGCTTAAGCCCTGGCGCTCTACAGCCCATCTATTCCTCGAGTATGTATTCATTTTTGTAGCCATACTCCTCGTCAACCAGTACAGAAATCCTATCCTCTACATTTTAACAGTGATGTGGATAGGCGCGCGCCAACATGCCATGGCCATTATGCTGCATGAGGCCTCACACTACCGCATTGTCAAAAACAAAAAACTGAACGATCTGATGGGCGAAGTCCTGCTGGCTTTTCCGCTCTTTGTAACCGTTCACTCGTACCGCCTTAGCCATATGGCCCATCACCGGCACACAAACACGTCTTTTGACCCTGACTGGGTGAGCAAAGAAACACCAGAGTGGGAATTCCCGAAAACCCGAAACGAACTGTTCTTTATCCTTGCAAAAATCCTGATGGGGATGAATGCATTCTGGATGGTAAAACTCATTGTATCAGGCGGGCGCTCTGCCAAAGCAGATACATCATCGGTATCAAAGGAAAAGAAAGCCTCGCGCTTGTTTGTTGCCGGCCGAATCAGCTATTACGTGGCCCTTGTAGCTGTGCTGAGCTACTTTGGCCTGTGGCTGCAATTCTTCCTTTTCTGGATTGTGCCCTTGTTCACCTGGTTACAGGTAATCCTCCGCATTCGCAGCATTGCGGAGCACTTTGGACTGGACTATGACCACACGTTTACCAATGCGCGAACCACCTATCCTTCGCTGTTTGACAGGATTTTTCTGGTGTCAAAAAATGTGTGGTTTCACCTCGACCATCACCTGTACCCAAGCGTGCCTTTTTACAACTTGCCGGCATTACACGAAGAACTACAGAAAATCCCATCTTTCAGGGACAAAGCACACATTACCCAGAGCTACTACGGTGTGCTCATGGAATGCACCAGCGAACCCATGCTCAAAGCACACCACGAACACGAAGCAGCATTATCTCCTTCGTAAATAATTGTCCCCTGGCAATCACAGGGCAAGCTTAAACCAGTAAAGGCCGGCATGTGCCGGCCTTTACTGGTTACCTCAACTGGTCTCTTTTATCTGAAATCGGCGTTTGGCTACAAAAGGTTTTCGGGCTGTTTTCTTCCCGGGTCCAAAGCGGATGACAATAACCACTGCAGAAATGAGCAGCATGGACGCAAGCAGAATGCGGGTTGTAATTTCTTCACCGGCAAAAGCCCACCCCAGGTACATCGCCACAACCGGATTGACGTATGCATAGGTTGAAACGCGCGCCGGCGAGGTATTACGCATCAGCCAGATGTAAGCGCTAAATGCGATGAATGAACCAAATACGAGTAGGTAGAGCCATGCTGCAATTGAACGTGTAGAAAGTAGCGCAACAGAAATTGTGGGATCTTCGCCAATCGCGATGCCGGCCAAAAGCAAAGCTACACCGCCTCCTGTCATCTGCATAGCGGTAGCCATAAACGGATCTTTAGGCATGTCGCAAGAACGGCCCTGAATCGAGCCCAAACTCCAGCTAATGGCACCGCCAAGAATCCCCAAAATCGCCAGCACATTTGCATCCATACCGTGCGTAAACGTCTCAGGGTCAACAAGCAGAAACACCCCAACCAATCCGATTGCAAATCCTCCAAAGAAAATCGCTGAAGGACGCGCAGCGCCTTTCCACAACCAGTCCACCAATACCATCCAGAGCGGCACCGTGGTAAGAAGCAGCGCTGTCAATCCTGTCGGAATGTACTGCATGGCAAGGGCCACGCTACCAGTGCCCAGGCATAACATGAGTGCGCCCACGACAAATGCAGAACGCCATTGCGTCATCGTAGGAGAAGCTGCCCCACGCAGACGCAACCAGACCAGCATAATCACACCAGCAATCCCAAAGCGGAAACCAAGCATTGTCAACGGAGGAATCGTCTCACTCGCGATCTGGATTGCCAGATAAGTTGAACCCCAAATAAAATATACAGCCAGAAATGCAAGTACCATCATGGTTGATCTGGCGGACATGAAATCTCTGAATTGTCTGATCATTGGACCCTCCTTAATCAATGTCGAAAACCGACGTGGCAGAAGTTGTATGGCTGATGAAACGCAGCGGAACCTATAAGATCCATTTATTATATTAATGATATCTATAAGAAATTCTAATACCTGATGTTAAACGATTTACCCATAGATCAACTCCGCAGCCTGGTGACGATATCAGAAACCAGCAGCTTTACGCTGGCTGCAGAGAAACTGTACCGCACCCAGCCGGCGCTCAGTCTGCAGATCAAAAAACTTGAGGAACGCGTCGGCACACCGCTGCTTGCACGCAATGGCAGATCGATCGGCGTAACAGAGGCCGGCAAGGTGCTGGTCGACTATGCCCACAAAATCCTGGACCTCAGTGAGGAGGCAGTGGCCCGCCTTTCGGTTACAGAAACTGAGGGCATTGTCAGCATTGGCGTGCTGGAGGAGGTGACCATTGGCCCGCTCGTCCAGTTACTGACAAAATTTGGCCGGCTGTGCACCAAAGTGCGGATCGAACTGAACGTGTCAACCAGTTTTCAGTTGGCCCAGGATATCAAAGCCAATACCCTGTGTCTCGCCGTAGCCAACAACAGCTATGCACACGGCCACACCATCCCGCTTTGGCAAGAAAACTATTTATGGGCCCACAACCCTATCCACGACTTGCTGTCACAAGACTCCATCCCGCTGGTCATTGACACAGAATCTCCCTGCATATTACAAGACAAAGGCATCAAAGACATTGAGGCGCAGTACACTAAGTGGCATGTTGCGTTCAGTAGTATTAGCCTTTCAGCCATGCAGGCTGCAGTTCGGGCAGGACTTGGCGTTGGGTTCTTGCCTGAAAGTGCAATGACGCCAGATATCATTCCGATTGACCTGGACCAGGTGCCAACATCCCGGCCAACAACAATTGCGTTGTACCGGAGCACAGAGGCAAAGTCTGATGCAGTAAATACGCTTGCAGATTTCCTCATAGCGCACTTACAAACGGCCCCCTTCCTGACACAACTGCACATGGTATGACTGGAAAAATCTGTATCGTAACAGGCGCCAACTCAGGGATTGGCCTCGAAACGGCACGTAGTCTAGCCACGCGTGGCGCCACCGTTGTACTCGCTTGCAGAAACAAGCAAAAAGGCGAGGCAGCCCTTGCATCACTGCGATCGGCAACCAACAACAATGCGTTGCATCTCATGCTTGTCGATCTGGCAGACATGGATTCAATCCGGAAGATGGCTGCTGCCTTCAAACAGCGGTTTCAGCAATTGGACTTGCTGGTCAACAACGCCGGCGCTTTTATGCCCGCACGCCAGACCTCCGTTGATGGGTATGAACTAACGTTTGCAACCAACCATCTCGCCTATTTCCTGCTCACGCATTTGTTATTGGATCTGCTCATTGCGACGCCAGAATCGCGTGTTGTCAATGTAAGTTCAGATGCGCACCGTGGTGGAGCCGTACATTTTGACGACCTGCAATTGAAAAAGGGATACGGCGGCTACAAAGCGTACGCACAATCCAAGTTGGCCAACATTCTTTTTTCAAACGAACTGGCGCGCCGGCTGGACACAGCAAATCCAACGGTGAACAGCCTGCATCCTGGTGTGGTTGCAACCAACTTTGGCAGCGGCAAGTCAGGTTTTTTCAGTTTCTTTTTCAGGATTTTCAGCCCGTTCTTTTTGTCACCCAAAGCCGGCGCCCAAACTTCGATTTACCTGGCAACTTCCCCCGAAGTAATGGGTGTTACGGGCAAGTACTTTGACCGTAGCAAACCGCGTACGCCATCTGCCGCAGCCCGCGATGCAGATGCAGCCAAACGCCTCTACGAAATCACCGCCCAACTCACAGGCGTCATCCCAATTGATGACATACAGACGTCATCTGGTTAGCGTACGCTGTATATTCGATTTCCAGCTTTAATCACCTGCGCGGCTGCCTGCCATTTTATGAATCCAGAGGCCCCGACATCGCATCCTGCGGCATCGTCTACAGCACCACGCCCCGTAACGGCTTCCGTGGCACAGGTTGCCATGCCGCTCCCGATCGAAACGACCTTTACGTACGCGATTCCTGCAGACATGGAGGCAGATGCCCAACCAGGAACGCGGGTGATTGTGCCTTTTGGCAACAGGGTGCTGACTGGGTTGATTGTAGAAACACTGCCGGCACGGGAGCTCGACAAAAAGACCCGATTCCTGCAGGACGTGCTCGATACAACGCCGGCTTTCACCAGTGAAATGCTCGCGCTTACCAAATGGATTGCGTCCTATTACCTTTGCGGATGGGGAGAAGTGATTCGCGCGGCTTTGCCAACGGGTACCAACCAGGAGCAAATTTATCAGATCAGTCCTAACCAGCAACAACCTGTATCAGCCCCTGAGAAACCAACACTGCGCACCCTGCTTGACCTGATCAAAGCACAGGGACACACCACGCAAAAAGCGCTTAAAAAAGTCGACCCACGTGCATCGCTCTCTAACCTTCGCGCATTGGATGCAGCCGGCTATATCACCCTGGAGGCTATACTCGATAAGCCCAGGGTAAACATCAAAAAAGCAAAATACCTCACCCTCTCAGATACCTGTAACACCCTTGAACAACTTGCACAGGCAAAGGCTACCATTCGCGGCGTTAAACAATTGGCTGTGCTGGATGCTTTGTTTGCGCACTACGAAGATGGTGACGCGATGCCGGCGCAGGCAACCATCCTCTCAAAAACAGGTGCTGCCGCCAGCACACTCAAAGGACTCGTAAAGAAAGGCTTCATCACCATCGTGGAGAAAGAGGTCATTCGCACGCCCCTTGGCGAAGTAGCCGCAAATGACGCCCCCCCACCGAAATACAAGCTGCACATTGCGCAAGAGCAGGCCCTTGAGTCCATTTACGCTGCCATTACAAAAGAAAGGTTTGAGACCTTCCTGCTCCATGGTGTGACGGGTAGCGGTAAAACTGAAGTCTACATTGCAGCACTCAAAGCCGTGCTTGCAAAAGGTCAAACGGGTATTGTCCTCGTACCAGAAATTGCATTGACCCCGCAAACGGTGGCCCGATTCAGGTCGCATTTTGGCGATCAAATTGCCGTACTGCATTCACGCATGAGCCTCGGTGAGCGGTATGATGCCTGGCGCAACCTGCGCAATGGACGCTACAACGTTGTCATAGGCCCGCGATCAGCTATCCTTGCGCCCTTGTCTAATATTGGGCTGATTGTAGTGGACGAAGAACATGAAACGTCATACAAGCAATTTGACCCCGCACCCCGATATCATGCGCGCGATGTTGCCGTGGTTCGTGCAAGCATGAACAATGCGGTATGCATCCTGGGCTCAGCAACACCGAGCCTGGAGAGTTACGTTAACGCCTACATTGGCGACAAGTACACCTACCTCTCCATGCCCGATCGGGTGCCTGTGCCCGGACACGAAGCAGCGCCACTTCCAACGGTGCGCACCATTAACCTTACCCTCGAAAAGCGGAAGCACAAATTACCCGGTACATTAAGCCAGGCATTGCGTGTGGCCATTGCAGACCGACTCGAAAAACAAGAGCAGGTCATTCTTTTGCAAAACAGGCGCGGGTATTCGTCGCTGGTAGAATGTAAGTCTTGCGGCTGGTCGCCTAGCTGTGATGATTGCGCAGTTACCCTGACGTACCATAAGGTCCACCATCACTTGCGCTGTCATTATTGTGGACAAACGCAGCGGTTACCGCGTAAATGTCCTGATTGCGGTGGCACAGAGATTACACGGCTTGGCGCCGGCACACAACGAATTGAGGAAGAACTGGAAACCCAATTCCCGCAGGCGCGCCTGCTACGCATGGACCTCGACACAACGACTGGGAAAAACGCACACTTTAAGATTCTAGACAAGTTTGCGCGGGGAGAAGCAGATATTCTGATTGGCACCCAGATGGTAGCCAAAGGCCTGGACTTCGGTCGCGTCACGCTGGTTGGTGTAGTTAATGCTGATGTAGGCATGCTTATGCCAGACTTCAGAGCAGAAGAGCGCAGCTTCCAATTGCTCACACAGGTTGCCGGCCGCGCCGGCCGCAGCAAACTGCGTGGGGAAGTGATTTTACAGACGCGAAATCCCGAGCACGCAGTATTACAATTTGCAGCGAAGCATGATTACACAAACTTTGCGCGTATCGCACTCGGAGAGCGGCATGTATTGGGTTATCCACCTTATGGTCGCGTGGTACGCGTTGAATTCAGGGGCCCACATGAACGCACAACAGAATCGCTTGCCCTTAAATGGCACCGCGGCCTGACGGCGCCTAAAGGGATCCAGGTACTCGGCCCACAACCTGCTTTCATCAGTCGGATACAGAAATCCTACCGCTTTCACATCATCCTGAAGGCGCCGCGTACGATCAAAATGGAAGCCATTGGGCAGGCCATCAAAGAAGCCACAAAGCGGGCCGGCAGCATGCCCCAAAACTACCGTATAGCTGTTGATGTAGATGCTGTATCACTATTCTGATTTGGTAACGTCCAGCAGCAGCTCGCGTGCAGATTTTTAGCCATGACAGGTAGGAATCAAACTTAAGGAAACAGGCAGACCCGCCCGGAACCTAATTGATTGGCTACTGTTTCTGAGGTTTGCATAAGTATGCAGGGTTCTGCGTCTACATGGGCAAGTCCCGTACGACCAGCTCCCTCTGAACCCCGTCAGGACCGGAAGGTAGCAGCGGTAGGAGGTTGTAGCGGTGCGATACGGTTCGCTTGCCCACTTTTTTTGCCCTCATTTTTTGTGCACCCGTTAGTGTACCACCAGGTGTAAAGCGCCCCCCGCATCACTTCTTTACAAAAACCTCATTTGCATTTGCCACAGCGCAATTTGACCTTGGAGAGACTGGACAAAACGATTTGTCCAGTTAGTTAAAAGTTGCTAGTTGAAGGTTTAAGGTTGCTCATTGTCTGAAGATCAGCCCTAAAACTTTCAACTTGTAACCAGTAACTTTAAACCTGCCGAAAACTAGTTTTCGGCCCACCATAAGTAGAACCATCCCGTTAGAGTAATGGACGTTTTTTTCTTGATGGCGCAGCCTGGTGCTGAACCCAACCCAATCGCCACTTTCCTGCCACTCGTCTTAATTTTTGTTGTTTTTTACTTCTTCATCATCCGTCCGCAGCGCAAAAAAGAAGATGAGCGCAAGTCGATGATCGAAGCAGTCAAGAAAGGCGACAAAGTGATCACTATTGGCGGGTTGTATGGCAATGTTACCCAGATCGACGAAAGCAGTCTGCTTGTTCAAGTAGACACCAATACAAAGCTTCGTGTCGAAAAGAACGCCATTGCACGCGTTGAGCAGAAGTAATCTTTCTGCCCGGTAGGTATAGCGCTGGCCAGAAGTGCTTTAACAAAAGCAGGGACATCATGTCCGCAACTGGCCGGCCAATGTGCCACCAACCAAGCATTTTTTCGCCCGGTTGCATCTGAGGGCAGTGTGATTTCACGTTTGAACCTGTTTGTATATCAAGGGTTAAACTGCCCACTTCTGTTAGTAACCGCGTAGCGACATATGTCAGCAAATCTTAAGAACACCGGGGCAGGTGAGAGTGGTAACCATTCAACGCACGAAGGCGTTGAATTCGACTCCATCGAATCTGCTATTACGGCAGTAAAGCAAGGCCGCCTTGTCATCGTAGTGGACGACGAAGACCGTGAAAACGAGGGCGACTTTATTGGTGCAGCTGAAGCCATCACCCCTGAGCTTGTAAATTTCATGGCCACCGAAGGGCGTGGCCTTATCTGCGTACCCATTACCCGGGAACGTACCGTTGAACTCGACCTCGACATGATGGCGAGCTCAAACACCTCGCTCCACGAGACGTCTTTCACCATTTCTGTAGACTATCGACTGGGCACAACTACGGGCATTTCTGCTGCTGATCGTGCAAAAACGATAGCTGCCCTGGCGGATCCTGCGACAAAGCCTTCAGACTTTGCCAAACCAGGCCATGTATTCCCGCTACGCTCCTTCGATGGCGGCGTCCTTCGTCGCGCCGGCCACACCGAAGCTGCCACAGACCTGGCCCGCATGGCCGGATTTCAGGAGGCAGGCGTACTCGTCGAAATCTTGAATGAAGACGGTAGCATGGCACGCGTACCGCAACTGCTGACGCTTGCCAAGCGCTTCGACATGCCTTTCATCACTATCAAGGACCTGATTGCCTACCGAATGCGCAATGAAGTGCTTGTTCGCAAGGTTATTGAAGTCGACATGCCCACAGCGTATGGCGAATTTAAGATGACGGCTTTTGAAGAACGGCTCACAGGCGACGTCCACCTTGCAATGCACAAAGGGACCTGGAAAGCTGATGAGCCCGTCCTTGTTCGTGTCCACTCGCAGTGCGTCACCGGCGACATCTTCGGCTCCATGCGCTGCGACTGTGGGGACCAACTTGTACACGCCTTGCAGCAGATAGAAAAAGAGGGTAGCGGTATGCTGCTCTACATGAAACAGGAAGGACGCGGCATTGGCCTGATCAACAAATTACGGGCCTACAAGCTCCAGCAGGAAGGCATGGATACGCTCGAGGCCAACCTCGCACTCGGATTTAAAGGGGACCATCGCGACTACGGGATCGGATGCCAGATTTTACGCGACATGAACATCAGCAAACTCCGCCTGATGACCAACAATCCCACAAAACGGGTAGGCCTTTCAGGATACGGCCTCGAGATTGTTGAGCGTGTGCCTATTGAAATCCCCCCAAATGCTGTAAACGAAGCGTATCTCAAAACCAAACGCGATCGGATGGGGCATATGATTTTGTCTGAAATGGGCGAACATGACCAGAACGCACTGGGTAAAATCCTGAAGTAGCCCTACCCTGTAGACCCAAAGCCTTCCCATGGTTCTCTAGCCATTTCCAGTACTGCGCTTGTCGCGCAGGAAATACTGGCTTCATGCGCTAGCTGAGGTTGTGTATATCGATTGGGTTCATGTTGATTTTGTTTGCACAAAACTGCAAAAAGAATCTTATCTTCCGATCAAGCAGTTCCTACCCTCCCACGGTCACTTGCATACATACAGCGCAACATCTACGTGCTGAACCAGAAGTTGACATGGAAACGAAGCCCCTTACCGGAGAAATTCTTGATGCAGCACGCAAGCTGCTCGTGCAGCAAGGATTTGACAGCATGTCCATGCGCAAAATTGCTGCGGAAGCCGGCTGCAAAGCAGCTACCCTCTATTACTATTACAAAAACAAAGAAGCCATCGTAGAGGCCCTTGTGGAAGAGGGCAACCGGCTCCACTACAGAATTTCGAAGGAGATCGCCAACAAACACACAAACCCGGTACTCCGGTTTGAAGCTTTGTTGTGGACATCGCTGGAATTTGGCATCAACAACCCTGCGTATTTCGAGATTCTCTATCTGCTATCGCAGGAAGAGGGGCACGACCACCGGATCATACCCGGACAAGAGCTGGGCCGGCAGGCATTGCGAGAAGCATCCTCCAGTGGTGTGTTGCCGATTGAGGATCCTGATGTGGCCTGTGCAACCAGCTTTGCGATGCTGAATGGGATTATTACAGGTGTGCTCCGCAGTCACTTCTACCCGGAGCTACAAATGGAATCCATAAAAAAAGAGGCTATCCGTCGTATCATGGATAGCCTCAAGGGATAAACTTGTATTGTTTGGCAGATCAGGCAGCTTTGTTACGCATGGTGCGCTTGTAGATGCCATCGCGGTTTACGTGCCCGATGTAGCGGCCGAGTATGTTCACTTCTTCAAACACATCCGGTTTGATGTACACATCCGGGTAGTCGTCGTTTGCCGGCTCGAGCCGTAACCCTTCAGTCTCCTGGTAAATCCGCTTCAGCGAGGTTTCGCCATTATACAGCACAGCTCCGATCCCGCCGTTGGGAATATCATCATCAATGAGGAGCACATAGTCGCCGTCATTGATATCAGCACCAATCATGGACTGGCCCGACACGCGGATGGCAAACATGCGATCCAGCTTTGGAAACAGGGTTTCCAACGTGATGGTGCCCATGTTGGCCTCAACAGCTTCCTGCAGCAAACCAGCCGTGATAATCCCGCGAATAGGGATGCCGGCCATCTGGGCAGGCATATTGGTGGTCATCATATCAGAAAGCTGGTAGCCTTCATCTTCCTTGACCAGAAAACCTTTCTTGAAAAGGGCCTGGAGGTTTTGCGTAACGCTGTTGGGGGAACGGTACCCAAACTCATCCACCAGTTCACGGTAAGTCGGCCATACGCCATTATCTTTGACGTAGTCCTTCAGGTATTTAAGAAACGAGTGTTGTTTACTCGTAAGATGCTTCCGGCTCATGATAAAACTCTCTTCTGGTACAATTAATAGGCGCGCAGCATTCCTTAAACCAGGGCTACTGCAGCAACCAGATTACATGTGCAACGCTTCTTGACATCGGCAAAACGGGCCCGCAATCAAGCATGTAAGCAGAAGAAACTCACATATTTACACATGTGTCACACAAATATAAGAAAGTTTTTATTAGAAGTTCCAGTTTTTCAAACAGAAAGTGTTTTTAGCCGGTTCTTTCAGGCCGCTATACCCATCAGGATTTGAGCTGACCGATGACCCTTTCGCTGCGGGTTGGCAGCATATCTTCAAAGTGGAATTTGAGGTATCGGTCTACCAGATTGCTGGCTTCCAGCATAATTTCTGGCGCCATATGCAGGCGGAGCACAACAGGCAACGTAGCACGGGCAAGAATGGCAAAAGCCCGGAGCGCAGTTCTCGTGGCGAGCAGCGATGTAGTTTTCTGGGCAAAGCGGCCACGAGATGGATCTTCTTCTCCTGTACTTGCCAGGATGGTACCTGAATCAAGCAGCAACACCCCGCCGGCCTCGCCCAGGCTTTCTACTTCATCGCGGTTCACATCGGGTTGAAAGCCGAGACAGGCAGCCATCTGCAACTGAAAATAGAGCCAGATATTATCGGCATGTGCATCTGCAGTATCGAGGTGTTGCAAGCAGGTTACCAGGAGCTGAAAGGCCTGCTCGTTCCGCTCCTCTTGCTGCATAAGCGCCTGAACAAGCTCCACCATCCGTACGCCGACAGCAATTTTGCTGAGGTCATCGGTGATGCCGTTTAGCACCGTAAGGTGTGAGGTTTCGCTAAGCGTTTGCAGGTCACGTGTGCTTTTGTAATAAAAAATGGCCTGGATATGGGCCATGGGCTGCAACGTTGCACCAAACTGGCTCTTGGGCTTCCGCGAGCCTCGGGCCAGGGCTGTAATTTTCCCTTTCTCGCGCGTGAAGAGCGTTACAATCTGACTGGATTCCCGAAAGGGCATTTTACGAAGCACAACGGCTTCAGACCGAAAAATTTGTCCCACGAATTAGCCGTTCAAATGAGGGTATGCCGGCATCGTCTACAACGTCTAACACCTCACACCCAAGGTAATCAATACAGGTGACCCCTGTTTGTCACAGGGTCCGGGAGACAATATAGATTTCTGGCCTGATAGATACGCTGCAGTGGGTGTAGAATGCCGAGTGATGCGATTTAAAGGATTGCACGTACGCTACGTTTTTGTGTTTTCGTATTGCGGTGCTTCTGTTTTGCGCTGTTGAAGTACTGCTAGCAACCCCATTGAATACCGCTGTAGCAAAAAAAGAAAAGCAATCGGCACTCGACACGAACATAAGCTTGCTTATGTGACTCATGAAATAAAATCGGCATTAAACGCAACCCTTAATCCGCATGAGTGCGCGTGTTCTGGATGTTTTCAGCAGAAACACGAAAAGCCAATGGCAAAAAAACCCCGCAACGTGATCTTCCATCTTTACCGGCTACAACAAAAACTCGCAATCACAAACCGCGAAGCGCATGCCCTCACTGTGTTGTTGTTTTTTATTGTACTGGGCACGCTGATTAGTATATATCAAAGCAGTCGACCAGCCGTATCGCCGGGATTTTATGCGACAACGGACAGCCTATTCCTTGCCGCTACAAAAGAGATGCAACAACACACAGCATCAGATACGGTACAGGCAGATACGCCCGCTACAGCCCCTCTCACCTCACAGTTTTTTAAGCCCACTTTCCCTATCAACATTAACACAGCCACGGCGGCCGAGCTCGAGCTACTACCCCGCATTGGCCCACGGATGGCAACGCGAATCATTACATTCAGACAGACCCATGGCGGCTTTCGAACAAAGGCTGAACTTAAACAGATCAAAGGGATCGGCGAGAAAACATATGCCGGCCTGGAGAACAAAATAACCATAGAATAAAGCCGGCGCGTTCCAATCCCCAGGCGCATATTCTGACAACTTTTAGCTATTTTTCTCCCGGGCAGCCTCTTCCAACACCTTTTTTGTCCACGCTTTGCTGGCTTTTTCTTCTCTCACCAAAAATCGATAAATCGGCACCAATAACACTGCTGCAAGTGCAAAAAAGCCCACTAGCGTAGCAATAATGATCCAGGTAAAGTCTTGTTCTTCCATATTATCTACTACAAACCCACAAGTTTTGAGTCGTAAAAGTTGCGATCTAGGTGTCCTGAGCTTTAAACTTAAAGCGTTTAGGGTCACTGGCATTTACTTGAACGCTGACGCCACGGTCAGCTATGCCATGCGCCCCCGCCACCAAACGCTTCAGTGCAATGCAAGCTGTACGCCTGCTAATTGTTGAGGATGACCGGAAAATTGGGTCTGAACTTGAAAGCCTATTTCAAGAAGACGGCTACGAAGTTTCCTGGACGACCGAAGGCGAGCATGCTTTAAAACTTCTCACCAGCTCGCCAGGATTCGACCTGGTGATCCTTGATCTTGGCCTTCCCAAGAAAAACGGGTTCGATGTCATCAAAGACATGCACAAAGCCGGTGTAGATACCCCTGTACTCATTCTCAGTTCGCGCAATTCTGAAGAAGACAAACTGAACGGGTTCAAACTCGGGGCTGAAGACTACGTAACCAAGCCATTCAGCGCCAAAGAATTGGCTGCCCGGTGCAAGGTTATTGTACGCCGGCACAGCACAAGCAACGGCAAAGACTTGGATCGATACAGTTTCGAGGATATCGAAATCAATTTTGGCAGCCATACCGCGCACAAAAACGGCACAGAACTGCAATTCACCGCATTAGAATTTAGCATCATCCACTACTTCATCCAGCACAAAGGCCGCACGGTAAGCCGGCGCCAGCTCCTGCGGGATGTGTGGGGCATCCAGGAAGACATTGCCACGCGGACTATCGACCGGCATGTCGCCTCTCTCCGGAAGAAAATCGAGAACGACCCCACCGAACCGCAGTATATCCAAACCGTATACGGGATAGGGTACAAATTCACTGCGTGAATTTGAGTGTCGAATGCCGATTTTCGAATGCCGAATTGGGTTCGGCGCAGTTTGTTAGAAATGCGCTTTGATTCGCCTCCTTTTGCCAGGCTGCCACGCCACACTCTCCTTGAATGCACCAAAAGTCATCGCCATATCGCCCTGTCTCAAATCCGCATTCAGCAATTATACCTGATCGAATATCGAATAGCGAACAAGGAATTTCGAACCGCAGAAGTAAACCAAAACTCACACTCGACACTCGACACTCGACACTCGGCATTCTACTCGCCTTCCTCCTCACCTCCTGTAATCCCTTCGCCCCTGCCCTCGAAGAAGGCGACCCTTTTGGCAACTTGCTGGGTGACCAGGCAACGGTTGACGGTTTCTTCACCAACTTCCAAACAGCTTATGAGCTGCGCGACATGTCGCTCTACGAGCCGTTACTCGACTCTTCCTTCATCTTCACCTACAACGACTTCGACGTGCAGGTAGAGCGACAGTGGGGCTTTGCGCAGGAGATTGAATCGACCCGCCGGCTCTTCCAAAACGCCAGCCAGATCCGGCTGCAGTGGAATCAGATCATTTCCCAGAACCAGTTCAACGAAAACCTGAGCGCCCGCATCGTCCGGTCTTTCTCGCTCAACATCAGCCTCGAATCCGGCGACGGATTCCGCGGTGACGGCAACGTAAACTTCGTTCTGACCCGAAAAGCCGAAGGTGAACCATGGAAACTGTTCCGCTGGCGCGACGAGAGTGAATTTTAGGGTTGGTTGTTGGTTAACGGTTGTTGGTTGACAGTTGTTATTTGTAACGGGGGCCTTTTCGATTTGAGGAGCGTAGATACTTTATCAGAGCTGAAATTTTCTTAATGATTGACGTTGTTTGATTATAGATTTCCCGAAAGACCTCATCATCAATGTACGCTTCATCAAGTACCGTATATACCAGGCTTCGTATTTCTCCTGCTGAGCCTTTGGATATTGACAGGAAATAGATAAATTCTGCATTAGAACCCCGCTCGAATCCTTCTGCTATATTAGCTGTAACTGAACAGGCTGCTCTTCTTAGTTGCGACTTAAGTGCCCGATCTTCAGAAAATCTGGGAAGCCGAGTAATTTTGTAAATAACCTGGACCAATTGGCGGCCCTCTTGCCAGGCTTCTATGTCCTCAAAACGCATGAATACAGGCATGGAACTGAGTAATAAGTGATCTTTATCAGGATAGACGCAAATACAGGCTAACCTGTACCTAAAAACCGTCAACCAACAACCGTCAACCAACAACCAATCCTAGTATGCAATCCGCCTTACAACACGCTTCGCACCATTTCCCTGACTATGTACAGGAGTTGATCGATCTGCTCAAGATCCAGTCTATCAGTACGGATTCTGCCTATGCCGGCGAAGTGCGGCGGTGTGCGGTGTGGATGGCGGATCACATGAAGGCCATTGGCATCAACAAAGTTGAAGTCATGGATACGCCTGGCCATCCGATCGTGTATGGCGAACACCTCGTCGATCCGTCAAAACCAACAGTGCTCGTTTATGGGCATTACGATGTCCAACCGCCCGATCCACTTGACCTTTGGGAGTCAGATCCGTTTGAACCCATTATCAAAGAAGATGGACGGATTGTGGCGCGTGGCTCGAGTGATGATAAAGGCCAGGTCTTTATCCACTTGAAAGCCATCGAAGCGTACCTCAAAACAGATGGGGTACCCCCACTTAATCTCAAGTTTATCATTGAAGGGGAAGAAGAGAGTGGCTCGGTTAACCTGACCCCGTTTATCGAGAAACACAAGGAGCTGCTCAAAGCAGACGTTGTGGTCATTTCTGATACGTCCATGTTTGCACGTGGCGTACCCTCGATCACGTATGGCCTGCGTGGCCTTGCTTATGTGGAAGTGAAGCTTACCGGCCCTGACCGTGACCTGCACTCCGGCATGTATGGCGGTGGCATCCACAACCCACTCAATGCATTGGCAAAAATGATCGCCGGCCTGCACGATGAAGATCACCAGGTGACGATCGAAGGGTTTTACGACAACGTCCTCGACCTCACCCAGGAGGAGCGTGATACGTTTGCCGCTTTACCGTTTAACCCGGCCGAGTGGGCCGCCTCCGTTGGCGTAGACGTCACTAAAACTGAAGGCGAGTACACAGCCTACGAAGGGACCAGCGCGCGTCCTACGCTCGATGTGAACGGTATCTGGGGCGGCTACCAGGGTGAAGGGGCAAAAACAGTACTGCCCTCTTACGCCGGCGCAAAAATTTCTATGCGGCTTGTGCCCAACCAGCAACCCGACGAAATCACAGCGAAGATCAAAGCCTACTTTGAAGCCAATGTGCCGCCAACCATGAAGCTCGAGTTCAAGGACTTGCACGGCGGCAAAGGGGCCATTGTAGACACCAAACATCCGGCCATGCAGGCTGCAGCCAAGGCGCTGGAAGATACGTACGGTAAAAAGCCGTTTTTCACGCGCGAAGGTGGCTCCATTCCGGTTGTTGCTGAATTCAAAGAAATCTTGGGAATTGACACCGTGTTGATGGGCTTTGGCCTCGACGAAGACGCCATCCATTCCCCCAATGAAAGCTTTGGACAAGATCGCTTCCGGGAAGGCATTCTTTCGGCCATCCGCTTCCTGTCACACTACGCTGAAACGCCGGCGTAACGCATGTGCATACACCTTCACGGCCCGGTTACGTTGCTGGCCGGGCCGTACTATTTTAAGCACTTCCTAAACCGCTCAAACCTATCCCCAGAGCGAATCCATAACAATTTGATAACACAATCCAGTAGCTCCATTTCATGATTTACCAGTAAAATAGCAGAGATTTTGTGCTATCCTCGTGCATTAGCTGGACAATCAAATTGGATTCTATAGATAACACCGCAACCTCTGAGAAAAAAACCGGCCGCGTGCCGTCTGTTGAGGACAGGTTTTCAGAGCCTACGCGCACCATATTGCGGGTAACCGGTCTGATCATGGTGTTGCTGCTGTTTTTCATCAGCCTCGATCTGATGAGCAGCGCTTTCAAGTTCATGGGAAGCGGCTTTGCCGAAAACCTCCTGGCGACCACCGCCAGTCCACTTATCGGCCTCATGACCGGTATTCTTGCGACATCGCTCGTGCAAAGCTCCTCAACGGTCACGTCGCTCACCGTAGCACTTGTAGCGTCTGGTGCGCTGCCCATACAAGGAGCCGTCCCGATTGTTATGGGCGCCAACGTAGGAACAACCGTGACCAACACCATCGTATCGATGGGTCACATCACACGGAAGAACGAGTTTATGCGGGCCATGGCCGGCGCAACCGTACATGACTTTTTCAATTTTGCGGCTGTGATGCTCCTCTTCCCGCTTGAGGTATTGTTCGGGATCATCTCCAAACCGGCCATCTGGCTTGCCTCCGGTATTACCACGGTGGGTGGTGCCGAGTTGTTTAGCCCCCTAAAAGCTGTGGTAAAGCCGATAGCAGGAAGCATCATTGCGATGCTTGGTGAAGTGGGATGGCTTATCCTGATCGTTGGTCTGTTGCTGCTCTTCCTGGCGCTGCGCTATCTCGTAGTGATGCTCAAGAAAATCATGATGGGCCGCACAGAGCGGATTCTGCATAAGTACATCTTTGGCGCACCGATGGCCGCCATGGCGTGTGGGGTTGTGCTTACAGTGCTTGTACAAAGCTCCTCAGTTACCACTTCGGTGATTGTACCGATGGTAGGCGCCGGCATCCTCACGGTCAGGCAGGTGTTCCCCTATACACTAGGGGCGAATGTGGGCACCACGGTCACGGCCCTGCTGGCGTCGCTGGCCCTCGCAGCTGACAATCCTGAAACAGGCATTGCAGCCATCACGGTGGCGCTTGCCCATTTGATCTTCAACCTGTTCGGTATTATTGTGATTTATGGCATCCCGCCGATCCGCGAGATACCCATCAAAATGGCGGAGTGGATGGGGCAGTTGGCCGGCAAAAACAGGCTCTACGCGTTTCTGTACTTGATCAGTATTTTCTTCCTCCTGCCACTGCTGCTTGAATTCATTTTCTAGCGACCGATTTCTTGCAAAGTAAAGCGGCCATTCAGCTATCTGCTGAATGGCCGCTTTAGTTTTTGTATCGGGTTGTTGACGATGAGAAGCCGGGTGCCATTGCTAGCCAGTGCAACACACCCCTGTTCGGCAAGCCGAACTGTCCCCTATCGAGAGGGGAATTTTCTTGATCGTCGGTTTTTGTGGCTAGCGCACAACGGTCATTTGCCGGCTGAACGACTGTGTTGGCGTTTTCAGCTGGTAGATGTACACGCCGCTGGCCAGGTTGCTGGCATCAAACGGAATCGCGTGTTCACCGCTGGCAAACGCCTGGTTGGCAACCACCTCAACGGCTTTGCCAGACACGTCGTACACAGTCAGGTTTACATCTTCCGAGGCACCAAGACTAAACCGTATCGTTGTCTGATTGGCAAACGGATTGGGATAATTCTGGTGCAAATCAAACGCAGTCACAGCACCGGCTTCGGTTGACACACCGGTCCCGGAACCGTTGACGAGATCGAGGCGCTCAAAAGACTGCCCAAAGATATCATCTACCGCTACAGCGCCTACACCCAGCCAGCTTTCAAGGACTGTGGCATAGATCGAAC
>JBCCIM010000112.1 GCA_039111535.1 Bacteroidota bacterium
AGAGCGGGACGCGGATTTCAGCGCGTGCCAGCGCGATGCGTGTACCAATGAGGCGGTTGCTTTCAGCACACCCACTGGTGAGTGTTGCTGTACACTCGTTCGGATCAAACGAGTTGAAGCTGTAGCCGCGTACAAAGCCCAGGTAGTTTGGATACCCGAGGTACTGCCGGGTGAATATATTTGAGTCGAAGGTCGACGTCGTGTTGGTATTCAACTCGCTGTTTGCACCGTAATTTCCCACGTGCAATCCGCGGATAGCGAAGGTGAAGGGTTTAGCGAGGAAGTACCGCCGGTAGTCACCCAGCACACGGACGTAGTCTTCTGAACCTACATACGGAGAAACCTGCAAGCGGAAGCGACCACCGCGAACCGGGGAGGTAAAGCCAAACGATGAATTATCACCGACAAAGGCTGCACCTGCCTGGAAGAAGTAAAACGGGTCGCCTTCGAGATCATCTCGGTTAATACGTTCGCCTTGCGTCAATCCGCCAAAAGACTGCACATAGCGGCGGATTTCAATGTCCTCAGCATAACGTGCAAACCCACCGCTCAGTTCGAGCCGGCGCGTAGTTGAAAGCGGATACGAGCCAATCAGGTCGAGTTGGTCGATATAGATGCGGCGGAATACCTGGTCATACGTCGGCAAAAATCCAGTGACATCGCCGTTATCATCGGTGATTGGTTCAAGTCCTTGTGTAAGGTAGCCGTAGAGGATTGGAATATGGCCGCCGGCAGCTCCAAAATTAAACCGGTTTTTCTGGTTTAGATAGGATATCTGCCCACCAATATCTTTCAGCGTACCATTTGCCTGGGCGATAACAGCAAGGTTATGATTACCCAGCATATCACTGAAGAAAAATCCAACGCCACCGTAAGCGCCACCGCCAAATGGGCCGCCAACAGAAACACCAACGGATGGCGGTGCAACATAGTCGAGGCGGAGACGGGCACCGTAATCTTCAATTTCGTAGTCCGGAGAATCTGGCAGGCCGGTGAGCGGGTCGCTCAGGTAGCTGCCCACGAGGCCTTCGTCTGCATTGCGCGGTGGCGGTAGAAGGCTAGCACTGGCGTAGAGCGCTGCTTCTTCTTCACTCTGATATTCTTCCGCTAGCTGCTGCGACATCGGCTGTCCTTCCAGGTCTTCAGCTTCAAGCGAGAAGATTGGGTACGTGCCGTTATCAAATACTGTAAACATCATCCGGCCGCTTTGCATGGCCACAGTCATGGCCGGCGATAGCGCAGTAATGCCGCTTACACCCGTTTTCAGGTTGGTGATGCGGTACGTTTCTTTGGCATTCAACTCGTGCCGGTAAATATCTTTGAACCCGTCCTGATCTGAAATAAAGAACAGGTCGCGGCCATCCGGCGAAAACTGTGGGTTGTGGTGGACAGCATCTTCAAAAGGCCGCACCACTTCAATGTCTTCTGATTCGAGATCAATCAGCGCGAGGCGCATTTTCCCGTAAGACAGTGTGTTGAAATCAGTACCGTCTGGGCCACGATCGGTGACAAAGGCCAGGGTTGCGCCGTCAGGAGACCAGGTTGGCTGGAGGTCTGCATAGCGGTCGTCTGTCAACTGGCGCACAGAGTTTGTCTCGAGGTTCAGCATAAACAGATCGCTGATACCACCCTGAATACCGGAGAACGCAAGGAACTGGTTGTCTGGTGACCAGGCAACGTGGTGTATGGCACCTACATCCGCAACGGTCACGCGTCGTTCAACTTTGCCGGAGTCGATATCGAGTATCTGAATTTCATTGTCGCCTTCTGAGAAGACCACAAAGGCAAACTTTTTACCATCAGGCGACCATGAGCCGGCAGAGCTGATAAATCGGATATTGTCAAAATGGGAATCAAAAGGCCCGTTTTTCAGCCGCTGGATAACTTCTCCCGTTTCAGCATCAGCGATAAACAGGTTAATGTTGAAGATATCGCGCTCAGATATAAACGCAACGTAGCGACCATCCGGGCTGGTTGTGGGGGCGAGGTTGATTTTGCCGCCGTCCGTTTCTTCTGAAATCACCAGGCGGCCGGCATCTTGCGGTGCGGTGCGTCCTTCAGTAAGCGGCAAATAGCTTTCCTTGACGGCAGCAATCCACTCGTTGGAGAGCGAGTCAGCCTTGATACCAAGCGCGTAGACAAAAGCTGAGTCGAGGCCGGCGCGTCCACCCAATTTGAAGAGGTTGGTTACAGCTGTGTCGCCGTATTTTCCGCCAATGTATGCCATGTACGCCTGACCATACCGGTAAGGGAAATACTTGTGTGGCTCCCGGGTGAGCTGCTCTGCGGTTGGCAGGTTGTCGTTCATGGCGGCGTCGCGTAGCCACATGGCCGTGTGAGAATCTTCCCGACCTACGGACAGATATTCTGCTGTACCTTCAATCACCCAAAGCGGAAAGAGGCCCAGTGCAAAACGCGTGCTGTCTGTAGAGGAAAGGCCAATGTCATACTGGAAAGAATGGACAAGCTCGTGGCCCAGTACATGGTCAGTTTCCGCGTAAATACCGGTTAACGGCATCACCACACGCTCTTTCAGGGATTCCGTGACCCCGCCCGTTCCTTCGCCCAGAGAACCGCTAATGGCGTTGGTCTGATGGAAGTCCGCGTCATTTGCATAAAAGATGAGCGGCTTCTTTTCGTGAAACTCTCTGAGAAATGTACGCGAGTGTCTTTGGTACCAGCGTTCTGCCATTGCGGCAACATCACGGATAGCTTCTTCCGTTTCGTCGTAAAAATAGATCTCGAAGTGCTCCGTTTCGAACTTCTTAAAATCGAACTGGTCGTACTGTACCTTATTTCTCCCAAAATACTGGGCTTGCACTGTGCCGGCGGGCAGGATAAACCAGGCAAACAGCAAAACCAGTACAGTATAACGGACAATGCGCATATTCTCTGGGTTCAAAGCGACAGGAATTCAGAGTGAGTCTCCCGGTGATTCACTATTACGTCCTGTCTGATTCTCTAGGGTGTACTGTATAATAAACCTCACTACAGGGCCACAACTACTTATACCAATTTATAAACGCTGCTGTATGGGTTTCCAAATTAGTTGCGTAGCCGATTAATTGTTACATGGCCCTTGCTCCACCGTAACACTGTTACTACAATTTAGATACCTGCAATGCGTAAGGAGGTTGCAGCTATTTCTGCGGGTAGTGGCTGGATCCAAGCAATAAATGTACCGTGTAGGCTCAAAAAGCCCATTTTACACGTGCGGTGCCACGGTTTGTCGGGTCGAAAGAAAAGGTGTGGCGTGGCCGTACTGTTCGATAGCAACAGTATTTCGTGACAGAAAGCCTTGTGTTAATAAATAAAGTATACTTTGGTTCGGGTGTAATGCAAAAAGAAAGGCACCTTTTTTTGAACCGCTGGTATGTTAACCAGTAGCTCTCTGTATGGGCGCCGACTTTTGTAAATAAGCCTTATTTTGGGCGCAGAGATACGATAAAACAGGCTTCCTCAGGAAGTACCGCTGGCGTATGGAAGACAACAGGACTAAAACGCGCGTCATCATTGTGACCATCATCCTTACCATTGGGGTGTTGGGTGCACGTTTGGGGCAGTTGCAGCTTATCGATGCAACCGCCTATTCGGGCGAAACGCGCAGTATGGCCGTACGAGAAAAGCGTGTGACGCCGGCGCGCGGTGCGATCTATGACCGCACTGGCCGGCTGATGGTAGACAATGAGTTTACGTATACCGTAACCATAACGCCGCGGTATTTCGACGAGTCGAAAATCACATTACTGGCTGATTTGCTTGAAGTGTCTGATACCCTCGTGGTGCGCAAGCTCAATGAGGCAAAAGCCTGGAGCTCCTTTCGACCCAGCCGCTCTTTCCCCGAAGTGCCTTTTCATATTTTCAGCAAGCTTCAGGAAAATTTCTACGCCTTGCCCGGCGTTTCCTATGAAGAGGAGCAAAAGCGAAGGTATCTGACAGACGCGCATGCGACGCACATCCTTGGGTATACGCGGGAGATTTCAGCCGGACAGTTAGAGCAAATGGAAGAGGCCGGCTACCGGCAAGGAGACCTGGTTGGCAAGTCCGGACTTGAGCGCAGCTACGAAGACTTTATGCGCGGCACGTATGGCAGTGAGCTTAGCATGGTTAACGTGCATGGTATGGAGGTTGGCAGTTACCTCGAAGGGGAAGCTAATATTCCTCCAACCAGTGGCTACGACCTCCACCTGACCATCGACAGCAAATTACAGGCCCTTGCAGAATCCCTTTTTGTGAACAAGCGCGGCGCTGCCGTTGCCATTGATCCGAACAACGGGGAAATACTGGCGATGGTAAGTGTGCCAGATTTGAATCCTGATATTTTTGCCCGTTCGATGTCTTCAGCAGACTGGTATGCGCTTACCTCGCACAAAAGCAAACCGATGTTCAACCGGGCCACCATGAGCATGATGCCCCCGGGCTCAACATGGAAGCCGTTTATGGCCCTCATGGCCCTTCAGGAAGGTATTGTAACCCCAGATCAAAAAATTTATTGCGGCGGCGGACACCCTATTGGTAAAGGTAAACGCTTTCGGTGCCTTGGCGTGCATGGGTACACCGACGTGCGTACAGCTATCCTGAAGTCGTGTAATACCTACTTTTTTGAAGTGATGCGGCGCATGGATGTGAACACCTTCAAAAAATACGCAAACGCTTTTGGTTTTGGGACCCGGATTACGTCTGATGTCGGTGAGCAATTGCCTGGTTTGATTCCTGATTCTTCTTATTACAACCGTACGTATCCCCGGGGCTGGACCGTCGGGTATTCGATGAACCTGGGGGTTGGTCAGGGAGATATGGGCGTGACTGCTATGCAGCTTGCCCAGTATATCGGCGCCGTATCGACGTCGGGCCGGCTCACTACGCCACACCTGGTTCGTGCCCTGCATCAAGACGAAGTTGACAGTACCCATGTGCCGCAAATAGACCCATCGAAAAGGGTTGATATCGATCCGGCATATTTTGCTGTAGTCAGGGAAAGTATGCAGCAATTAATGTCTGTTGGTGGTGGGATGCATTTCCAAATCCCAGGCGTGCCAAGTGCAGGGAAAACAGGTACTGCGCAGGCACCGGGTGATCGGGAAGATCATTCGCTGTTTGTTATGTTTGCACCGTTTGATAAACCGCAAATCGCAATTGGTGTGCTCGTAGAAAATGGCGGTTTTGGTGGCCGGCAGGCTGGGCCTATTGCAAGCCTTATGGCTGAGCAGTATCTGACAGGAGAAATTGCTGATACACCGGGCCGGCGCTGGTTAATGCAGCGCATTTTAACAGAACTCAAAAGCGAAAGCCTGTAATCATGCGCACCTGGTATCGAAATCTCGACTATGTGAGCATCCTGCTTTGGATTGCGCTGGTGTGCGTGGGATTGGTGGCGCTATATAGTTCAACCCATGGGCAAGCTTCAGAATATTTGCTCGACAGTGTACGGCAGAATTTCAATCGCCAGGCGCTTTGGGTGTTTATCTGCGCAGCCGGCATTTGTATCGCTTTGCTGCTGCCTGTGCGGTTTTATCAGAATATAGCCTACCCCCTCTACATCCTGTCTCTGTTGTTGCTGCTCTTTGCGCTTGTTTGGGGACAAGAAGTGAACGGCGCCAAATCCTGGCTACGTATTGGTGGATTTCAGTTTCAGGTATCTGAATTTGCCAAGTTGGGGACGCTGATGGCTGTTTCAGCGTTGTTGTCGACCAAGCGGCCGGGTACCAATGAGCTCAACTATGCGTTTTACGTGACCATGCTGATCATGGCACCGGTGGTGTTGATTCTGTTGCAGAACGACGCCGGCACCGCACTGATCTTCATGTCAACCATCCCTTTCTTGTTGTACTGGAGCGGCATTTCGCTCAACCGTGTGCTCGTGCTCATCGTGCCGGCGCTTACGGCATACCTGACAATAGTGTATATGCCGGCGGCTATTGTCTTTTCTATCGTGTTTATCATCTACCTCGTATTGCGCAAATCGCGCGTCTTGGTGCTGGTGATGAGTGCTGTGACCAACATTGGCGCCATTGTGATGGTCAAGTTTGCGCTGGAATTTGTATTGAAGCCCCATCACATCGCGCGCCTTGTCTCCTTTACCAACCCGGAAGCGCCTGAATACCGGTACTCGGTTGGGTTTCATCTTGTGCAGTCAAAAGCAGCGATTGGCTCAGGGGGTTTGTGGGGGAAAGGGTTTTTACAGGGCACCCAGACGCAGGGGGCGTATGTACCCGAGCAGACAACGGACTTTGTGTTTAGCGTCATCGGAGAAGAGTTTGGGTTTGCCGGCGCAATTCTCGTATTGGTATTGTTTGCCTTTTTGCTTATCAGATTTATCTCAATGGGCAGCCATATCAAACATCCCTTCGGGAATACGTTTGTTGTAGGCGTTGTAGCTTTTTATCTCGCCCACATCTTTTTCAACATCGGCATGACCACCGGAATTTTGCCTGTAATCGGGATACCCTTGCCCTTTCTCTCTTATGGTGGGTCGGCGCTCCTTACCGAGACGGCCATGCTTGCGTGTGTGCTCAATTTTTACATGCGCCGCGACGACTTCTCGATTTACGGCTACTGACGTGTCGTTGCCCCTTTCTTTTGAGGATGCTACCGCCGAGGTGTTGGCGCAAAGCAAGCTATTGCTGCATATTGTGCAAGGTCCGGGCGTCAAGTACAGCGACCTGTTTTTTGAGGATGCCGTGCTCGGCGCTGTCCACGCCGAAATTCAGCGCCCAGCACAGGTGACGCCGATCCACCGTTCCGTGAATACCGCAACCACAGGGGTGGCAATTCGGGCTTTCGACAACAAGCAGCATCACGTGATACCTGTTGCCGGCTGGCAGCCGGCAGCCTGGACCGACGCTGCCGGCGCGCTAAAACAAAAATTCCCCCGCAACACCCGTTCTCAGGTCGACCTTGCAGTAGCTACCGAAATCAATACGGGCAATGTGCCACCTCAAGATGCAGCACATGCGGTATCTGCTGAAGCGCGGCAACATGTACTCAACGGTATGCTTGATATGTTACGCGGAGCAACTGATGTGCAGCGTGCGCGGGCAACACTGCAGTATCAACACCGCCGGGCGCTCACGATTAATACAGAAGGACAGGCTCTTGAGCAGCAGCGGGCAGCTTTTGGCGTACGCCTTGATGTTTGGGAAATGTCTGGCTGGCATGCCTGGGGTCAAGCGGGGTACGAAACGGCATTTGGCGAACTGGCTTTTGAAGGGGGAGCAAAATTGGTGCAAGAAGTCATTGCGCGCAGCAACCGGCTGGCAAAAGCGAGACCCGTCAAAGAAGGGCGATGGCCCGTGGTATTTGCAGGCGGATGGCCGGGCGTATGGCTCCATGAAACTGCGGGCCATATGCTTGAAGCAGATGTCCTGCCCACCCGGCTAAGTCCTGGTGATATGATCGGGCCAGCAGCGTTAACCGTTTTTGACGATCCTGGCCTACCCGAACAGCGCGGTACTTATGCGTTTGACGATGAAGGTAACCGCGGGAAACGGACTATGCTGATTGAAGCGGGCAAGATGGTGGGGGTGTTGAATGACCGGTTCTTTGCAAGCCGGCGAGGCGAGGCGCTGACGGGGCATGGTCGACGCATGCATTACATGCACCTGCCTGCACCGCGCATGTCCAACCTTTGTCTTGCCGCAGGGCCCGCTACGCCTGAAGCCCTTATTCAAGATGTGGATGAAGGCCTGTATGTCCTCCAGGCCGGCGCCGGCCGGATCGATGTCGCTACAGATTCAGTCACGCTCGAGGTGCACGATGGGTACTGGATCGAAAAAGGCCGGCTCACCCATCCTGTGTCAGGTGTGCAGATAACAGCCTCAAGGTTTGATGTATTGAAAAATATTTCTGGTATCGCTAACGATGTGACAAAGGACCATGGTACAGGTGTTTGCGAGAAGGCCGGGCAACAAGTCTCCGTTTCAATGCAAACACCCACCGTCCTCATTCGGGCACTTCAGCTCGTTCAGCAGTAAGAATAACGCGCGTATATCCCGTTGAATGCCGCACGCTTGTTTATAGTCCAGCCCCGGTCGAATTGCATAAACTACCGGTCAGGGCGCTATATATGTCCGTCTAAACCAACCAGGTCGGGTTGAAATAGCTTAAATTCGGGAATTATTACTGTGGCACTCTAATTGCGCGGTTATGCCTATTGAACCGTCTTATTTTAGTAGATACTCTCAAAGAATTGTTTTTTTTAAGCCTAGCAGGAGAACAAGGAGAGGGTATGGTAGATTAAAGCACAGTACTTTTTAAGCAGTTGCGCTTAAAACAGACCGTCCAGGATAGCATATTTGCTTCTTTTGGCCTCCGACTCAATTCTTTCTCTTTGATTCGTTCATAAAAAAATTCCAGCGTTTTGGTTTACATGTCGAGCGATATGTTGCGAGAGGTTTCGGACTCTCTCTTTGAGTTTCTCAATGAGGCGTTTCCAACCAATAAATCGTACACGCGCAATGACATCGAGCAAGATCCCATGCCTCCGCTTTTGGCGCATTTCCTGGGGCAAAATCTACAGCACCGACTCGATGTAGAAGTTGAACACCTGCGAACTGTCAGGTCTTCGTGGTTTGATTATGACCACCCTGATGTACAGCATGCCTACAAGTCTTTTGTGGCAGCGCTGGCGCAATATTCCCACATTCCGGCTGAAGAGTGGCGCAGTACACTTAAGCGTGCAACAAAACTTGTGATTGCGCACCTCATTCTACCGACACATACCCTGGTAGAATTTGTTTTTCGGGAAGAAGATGGGCCGCTTGCTGCGCCTGTTATTTACCGCGAAATCAGCTACTTCGCAGCCTACCCTTATCTTCGCGAGGCGGTTGAAACGTTTCTGAAGAAGCGGCAGCTGAAAGAAATAGATCGCACCCGTTTTTCTTCGTTGCTTACCCAGGTTGACCGGCACATGACGGCCAACTACACTGTAGATCAGTGGATGCGCATGTTGCGTCCGTTGTTTGATCTGATGCGTCGGGTACCCCAAACGAGCAAGCAGGGTGTACCGATTGATATGCTTGCCATGTTCTTTGGGGACAAGGAAGCGTATGAAATCCAGGGCCGGCTGCAGGTAGAGAAGGAAGTACACCGTATTTCAACCATTGACGAAGCCGGCCTGCGCCGTGTGATTGATGGATCGGTTGGGCCTTTTGAACAGGAATTAAAAGCGACACCACCCGTTGCAGCACCTGCTGCAAAGCCGGAGGCCGTGAATGAACCTGTAACGCCGTCTTATTTGCCAGCAGAAGACGCACCGGCACCGGTTGAAAAACCTGAGCCCAAAGCGCCACCGGCTGAAAAAGAATCAAAACCACTTTGGGAACGATTCCAGAGAGCTGGTACAAAAAAGGAAGAACCCGCTACACCCACGCAGCCTGCTCCAGCAGAAGGTGATGCTGACGATGCCGTGCCGTTGTGGATGCGATTTCAGAAGCCTGGCGTGACACCTGTTGCTGCCAACCTGAAGCCGTCAACCGAACCTGGTCCGCGTCCGCCTTTACAGACAAAAGATACGCCCCCAGCAGCTCCGGCCCAGCCTGTAGCTGTACCAGCGCCAGAAGAAACGCCGCCGGAAGTGACGCCGCCAGGGATCATGGAGGACCGGCAGCCAACACCTTCGCAAACTGACTATGCCGCTCAAACGGAGCCGGTGCGCACCTATGCAAACCAGTTTGCACCGCCGCCGCCAAGTCCGTACGGCACACAGGATACACCGCCCGTGTTTTCCGATTCGCCCCGTTATGAGGCGCCTCAGTATAATATGCCAGAGGCCCCTGAGGCGCAGGACCCGGATGAAACACAGTTGGCACCTGACAATAATCCAGAGCAACCAGTAGCACCCGATCCGGTACTCTCTCCACTCGAATCGCTGGAGTATGATGTGCTGGGCAGCTTTGGGGCTACCAACAGAACAATGTTTGTTGATCACCTCTTTGCCGGCTCTGAGCAAGGGTATGAGCATCTGCTGGGTGTGTTACGCGAACTAAGCACGTGGGAAGAAGCCTCGCAGTTGATCGCTGAAGAAGTGTTTAAAAAACACCAGATCAATATCTATAGCCCGGCTGCAATCATGTTTACCGAAAGCGTCGAAGAACAGTATCGCCAGCGATAAGCGCAATGGGGTAGATGCGCCTGATTGTAAGGTGCGCGCTTCACCCATGCCGCGTAAATAAAACCCTTGCTGCGTTTGGGTTCGATTGTCTGAGTTTGTAGTTTTGCCACAGGACACGCACCACAGCGTAATACCTGGCAGAAAGCCGGCGTATGGTGTCCGTTCGGGATCCTGTAGAATCAGCAATTGATATAGCGCATGGCAGAGCCTGGTAGTCGGTTTGAAGAACTAGAGCAGAAGCGGAAAGAGGCCCGGCTGGGAGGAGGAGAAGCCCGCATTGCCCGCCAGCACGACAAGGGCAAGCTCACCGCCCGTGAACGAATAGATATCCTGTTGGACAAAGGCTCCTTCGAAGAGCTAGGTATGTTCGTGCAGCACGATATCACCGATTTTGGTTTAGAAAAGCAGCGTCCGTTGGGTGACGGTGTGGTAACAGGGTATGGTACCATAGATGGCCGGCTTGTCTATGTGTTTAGTCAGGACTTTACGGTCTTTGGGGGCTCTCTCGGGCACGCACATGCGGAGAAAATTGTCAAAATCATGAAGCTTGCCCTGGAAAATGGGGCACCTGTCATTGGGCTGAATGATTCTGGCGGTGCACGCATTCAGGAGGGCGTGGTCTCGCTCGGCGGTTATGCTGACATCTTTTTGCAGAATACGCTGGCTTCTGGCGTGGTCCCTCAGATTTCGGCGGTAATGGGCCCCTGCGCCGGCGGTGCAGTTTACAGCCCGGCCATCACCGACTTCATCTTTATGGTCCAGAAGACAAGCTACATGTTTGTTACGGGGCCGAACGTAGTTAAAACAGTCACCCAGGAAGAAGTAACAAGTGAGGCGCTCGGTGGCGCAACAACCCATGCTAGCAAAAGTGGTGTAGCCCATTTTTCCTGTGTAAATGATGCAGACTGTCTCCTCCGTATTCGTGATTTGATGGGGTATCTCCCGCAAAATTGCGAAGAGCTGCCACCACACAGTGCAACCGACGATCCGCATGACCGGGCAGCAGCGCAGTTGGATGACATCGTGCCAGAGAACCCCAACAAGCCCTATGACATGCTCGATGTGATCAAGCTTGTTGTGGATAACGGCAAGTTCACCGAAGTACACGCAGAATACGCAACAAACATGGTTGTTGGGTTTGCCCGTTTAGGCGGGCAATCTATTGGCATTGTGGCAAATCAGCCGGCTGTGCTTGCCGGCGTATTGAATATTGACGCATCCCGAAAAGGCGCTCGATTTGTCCGTTTTTGTGATGCCTTTAATATCCCGCTCGTCGTTTTTGAAGATGTGCCGGGCTTTTTGCCGGGCACCGACCAGGAATGGCAGGGTATTATTCGGGAAGGTGCCAAGTTGCTTTATGCATTCTGCGAAGCTACGGTACCGAAAATCACGGTCATTACCCGAAAGGCCTATGGCGGTGCGTACGATGTGATGAACTCAAAACACATCCGCGGCGACCTCAATTTTGCCTGGCCCCGTGCTGAAATTGCTGTGATGGGTCCGAAAGGCGCTGTAGAAATTATTTACCGGAAGCAGATTGCCGCAGCGGAAGATCCTGCTGCAACAGAAGCCGCGTTTATCGAGGACTACCGGGATAAATTTGCAAACCCTTATGTGGCAGCAAGCAAAGGATACATTGACGACGTAATTGAACCGAGTCAAACGCGCACCAAGCTTATTCGTGGGCTGAAAATGCTCAAAAACAAGGTTGCGCAAAATCCAAAGAAGAAGCACGGGAACGTTCCGCTGTAAAAAATCTACATACATTACCCGGGTGTAGTGTCCTGCAAGGATTACCCGGGGATACGCACTATCCGTGAAAGGATCAGCAGGCTTGCGCCGGATTGCCTTTTTTGTAAGTGTGCTTATTTGTTATCTTTAGGCATTCACTATCAACAGGCAGGGCGTCCGATCAAATAATTCACCTGCATCGGTGGCCCGCGTCCATGGACGTTTTAACGGCAACTTGTATCCCTGCGGGGTGTCGTTTCTGTTAGCAATAGGGAATAGGCCTTTGGGCCATCATTGTTACTCTCGTCTCTGTCCTCCACGCTAAAACACGCTTTTTGCCCATGTTGCGCACATTGCTATTTGGGACGCTGTTTATATTTGGTTCAAATCACGCATTTGGACAAGAGCAGTCTCGCCCAATTGTACCCGTCTCCGACCAAATTTCTACAAGCTATGAACACCGCCTGATGCGGCACATCGACTATAGTCCGATGGATGTGTGGCCCGTGCAGGGAAATCCGCAGTTAAGTGATGTGCGGATGTTCATCCTTGGTGAGGAAGGGGGAGAAGATATAGGATTTCCCGGTGATACGTTTACTGAGGAGCAGGCATTGCGGCGGATGTCGCGTATTTATGGATACCAGGGCCGGCTCCTGCAAGCCCAGGCTGATGGAGATGCAGAGGCGATCGAGGAATTACTGGATACCTCGATGGGAGCCCTTGCGATTTTGGTGGACCAGCCGGCGGTGGCCGACAATGCCCAGTTCCGCGAACTCTATCGCAGTGTTGTATCAGAATTTGAGCGCTACTACGGATTCTCTGATACGCTGGCCATTCAGCAAGGTGACATCTTTGCCGTAAGAGAGCAAGCTTTTTCTGCAGTAAATGAGGGCGACCTGGCACCATTGGAAGGGGTAACCCTGCCACGTCTTTCGTTTGCAGATACCGAAATTCCAATGACCATCAATGAGCGGGTCAAGTCAAGTATTGTTTTTCTGCTGAAAGACCCTGACCGGCACATCAACAACTGGCTGAGCCGCGCAGAAACCTATTTCCCGATGGTTGAGAAGATCTTTGCGGAAGAAGGCGTGCCGGATGAGTTGAAGTACCTTGCAATGATTGAAAGCGGCTTAAATCCGAACGCCAAGAGCTGGGCGCGTGCTGTAGGGATGTGGCAGTTCATTCGTGCAACAGGCCGCGCTTATGATCTTGAGAGCAACGGCTGGGTAGATGAGCGGATGAATCCGGAAAAAGCCACCCGTGCGGCAGCCAAACATTTGCGTGATTTGCACCGCATGTTTGGTGATTGGCAGCTGGCGCTTGCCGGCTACAATTACAGCCCAGGCAAGCTTCGCCGGCATATTCGCAGGGCTGAAGCCCGTTTGGGTCGGAAAGCAACGTATTGGGATGTGTACGACAACCTGCCGCGCGAGACCCGTAACTATGTGCCGATGTTTATCGCTACATCCATTGTAGCTTCGAGCCCCGAAGACTTTGGGCTCGGGAAAGGCGTACAGCCCGGACCAAATTATGAGTTTGACTACGTGCCGGTGCAGGGCATGTTGTCGCTGGCTGATGCTGCTAAACTTGCAGGGACCGACCTGGCAACAATCAAGGCGCTCAACCCGGAACTGCGTAGCAGCCATTTGCCGCCGTCAAAAACAGCGTATTACCTGCGTATTCCGCTTTATACCTACGAGCAGTTTGCTGAAGGATACCGGAAATTGCCGGCGAGCACAAAAAGAGCCGTCAGCCATCATCGCGTCCGTAGTGGTGAAACGCTTGGGCAGATAGCGCGCCGTTATGGTGTTTCCGTTTCGTCACTTATGCGTAAAAACGGACTCCGCAGTACCGTCATTCGGATTGGGCAGTCGCTTGTTGTCCCTGTAACGCAGTACTCCAGCGGCCTGTCCAATAGTGAAGTATCATTTGCTGATGCCCGCCCGATGCGTGTGCAGTATGGTATGCGCTCGGTACGTCCGATCTTGCCATCGCAGCGCACGCCGCTAGATAAAGACTTGCTGATAGCACGTGCACAGGAGTTGGCGTCTAAAATTCCGGTTGTTGCAGCGAGCGACAAAAGCACGCCAGAGAAAAAGACGGTAACCAAGGTGAGTGACAAGCAGCCGGCTGTTGCAGATGCAAACAGCAAGGAGGCCAAGAAAGCCGAAGATAAGCCTTCACGTATTGTGTACCGCGTCCGACGTGGCGATACGCTCATCAAGATTGCGAAACAGTTCAAGGTATCTGTTTCAGAGTTGCGGCAGTGGAATAACATGTCAAACAGCCTGATCAAAATTGGGCAACGGTTGACGGTGTATCCTAAAGCATCTTCATGACTTATGGCGCAGCTTGTTAGCCAAAAGGCGTGGGTTTTGTGAATAGCTTTGGCCTACGCCCGGCGTAGACGTGCTTCCTAAAACTTACACCTTTTGGCTTTATATCCCGCAAGGCTGTGCTTTTGGAAGGATCATTGAGAAAGCATAACGTCTGTCAGCCTTCATTGTAAAACTGATGAATTGGCTGTAAACGGGTGCTTGCGTTGATGGACAAAATCCTCAGTCCTAAAACGTTTTACTTCGAAATGTAGTGCCCAGATCGGGCAGTATCTGATGCAGATGCCCGGCGCTACAGCAGGTGCGCAAAAAAGCGTTGTACTGGTGCTCAACCAATGCAACCGGATTGCCACTAGATTGTAGGAAGATGCTCGATCAACAAGGTGTGTTTGTTTAACAATTGCCGGATTGCCCGGGTTTTGCTCGCCATTGCGGCAGATTGCGTCAAGCAACATCAATCAAGCAAGACATCACGCCTGTCTACCCCCGGACCTAAAGCTTGCAGCACAAATTTGCTGCGCCAATAAGTCCGATTTAGTGCCTGTTGATTGAGACATACAATTCAACTAGAAACCAAATCTGATTTCTTATGACTACCAACTCCGAGAATACTATGGGTCAGCTTAAAGAGAAATTATTGGCAGCCTCTCAGGAAGAGATTGCAAAGGTTGTTAAAGAAGCACAGGATGAAGCCCTCCAGGAAGCAAAAGCGCTGTTGAAAGAGCGTATGTTGGAGGCAATTTTAAAAGATGCAATTGGTAAAGTTAGTCGCCTGAGTGCTGAGCCGGCCGTGCTTATTGTTGATGAGCAGGCAGAGTAATCCTGGTGTTTCAGGATGAAGCATTAACACAACTTCATGCGATTAAAAGCCCCTCAATTCATGTGAAGGAGGCCGTGTTGTAGACGTGTTGATATGTACGCTTTACCACAAGTTGCGCGATAAAGCAATTGTGGTCAGCGTGTTTCGTTATCCAGGCGTTTTTTACCTGGTGTTCCATGCTGAACAGCCCTCCGTTTCCGGGTGCTCCCGGAGCAAACCCTTTTCAGTACTAGAGTTTTGAATCCAGTAGGTATCGACGATGAATGAACAGACAACCGAGTTAATTGACCAGCTGAAGGACAAGCTGCTGCGCGCTTCTGATGAAATGGTAATCAAAATGATCCAGGAAGCCCGCGATGAGGCATTGACTGAAGCCAAGGTTATCCTTAAGGAACGCATGCTACAGGCGATCCTAGAGAGTGCAGCCGAGGATCAACCTGAAAAGCGGCCGAACAACAAAAAGCCTGCATCCTCAGGTGGTACCTGGTTCCAACCACAACCATCGCTCTGACTTTATCTTGACTAGGGGAGGCAATCTGCTGTATGGAAAAAAATTTAACAGCTGAAATTGGTCACCAATTTCAACGCGCCTTCGCTAGTGCATGTGAAGCTCAAATTCAACAACTCATTCGGGAAACGCGGCAGGAAGCGCTGGCGAGTGCCAAGCAGATCTTGCGGCAAAGTGCATTACAGCATGTCCTGGAGTCAGTTGTTGATGGTGTTTCAGGAGCAGATGAACGTGCGCCGGCTCCTGCGCCTGGCATGGACAACGTTGTAGTTTCACCCGTGCGTGTGAAAGCTGCTAAAACCGAGCCTGCCAAGCGTGTTAAACGCACAAAAGAAGCCCCTCCTGTGCTCAACGATCGTATCCTGGAAGAGATTGAAGCAATCAGAGAACAGATACGGCGGAACGAACTGTTGCTCAGCCAAATAAAACCATTCGTTCAGACGAGCAAAGTCCAAGAAGAATAACAGCACACGTGAGGCAGTTATCGTGTCATCAAAATTGAGATGGATGCCCGACTGGCTCACCGGTCCTTCATTAGGTCAGTACCTGAAGGTTCGGCCGGGGGATAGCACCCAACCTGCAAGCGCTGCACCTGCAGCGCCGCTGGAAGAAGGAGAAGGTTTCGGTTCCACCAAGCAAATGCTCAAAGAGCAGATGGTGGACTCGTTTTTCGAACGAGCGCTTCATCAGATCGAACCCGAATCCCCGGAGACGCTCGATCCCATTGATGTGGTTTCCGGCGTGGCTCCGCCTGCGATTGAATCTCTGGTTGAAGGTGTGTCCCATGAGCCCATATTTGAGGCAGGAGAACCCCTCGACGACCCCGCTCCGGTTGTCGAACAGGATAAGTATGGCGATGAAATACCCGATACCCAACTGCCGGCTGACCTTGTGGAAGAGGCCTACGAAGAGCACACGGTAGAGGTAACCGAGCCCGAAAAGGTTGGATACTATATATTCGCCATCACCCTTGGGCAGTATGATTTTGAGCTGCCCGAACTCTCAATTGATGCAGACTACCCACTTTTTGTGTTTCCTTTTGGAGAAGCACAGGCCGTAATTTCTGAAGTGCCGCTCGATGTGTATAGTGAAGAGGCACTGCAGGCAAAATTGAACGACCCAGCGTGGTTTGAGCAGACCCTCCGGCAGCATACCAAAATACTGAGCAGGGTACAGGCCCAGGTATCAATTGTGCCCATGCGGGTTTGTACTATTTGTGATAGTATGCAAGGGTTGAAGGCTTTTTTGGATGAGCATCACAAAGACTTTGTGTCTACCCTGCAATTGATTGAGGGCAATCATGCATGGCGTTTCAGTATTTATTGTAACGAGCCAAGATTGCGGACCCTGACGGCCAAGGCTAGTAACCGGGTTCGTGCGATTCAGGCTGAGATGGCTGGCAAGTCTCGTGCAGCCGGTCAGCCTTTATACGAAAAACTTGAAGTGGTGCTCGAAGAAGAGGCGCGCTCGGTATGTAAAGCCTGTGTCAAACACAGCCACGGGACGCTTTCGGTGATCACATCCCAAAACCAAATACAGTCATTTACGGAGCTTGAGGCTGGTGAGGCGGACAAGCGGGAGATTTTTCGGTGTGATTACCTTGTTTCCAATGCGCAGCGAAATGCGTTCGAAAAAGAAATAGCTTCACTGATTGAAGCCTACAAATCCCTTGGTTTTGAGCTGGAGGTGGAAGGTCCGCATGCTGCAGCCCAATTTGCAAGCCGCAAAGTTTTGGCTGCCGGAAAGCTGAAAAAAAATGCGCCCGCCGCCCCGGTGGCAGCGGGCTAATCCCATCTGTTAGATCTACTCTACTATCGCCTAGCCATCTGACGAAAGCATCGCTTTAACGTATGCCCGGCGCATCGTAGCAATGCCGGCGATGGAAATGCCTTTTGGACAAACGGCTTCACATTCCGCGTGGTTAGAGCAGTCGCCGAAGCCTTCTTCCTGCATCTGGTTTACCATTTTGATCGTCCTGCGACCTGCTTCAGGTTGGCCCTGGGGTAAAATGGCGAGGTGGGCGATTTTTGCGCCAACGAACAGGGAGGCTGACGCGTTTGGACAGGCGGCAACACAGGCGCCACACCCTATGCAGGCGGCGTAGTCCATGGCTTCGTCTGCCTTTGTTTTAGAAATCGGGATGGCGTTGGCATCAGGGGCGTTGCCCGTGTTGACACTCACGTAGCCGCCGGCTTCAATAATACGGTCGAAAGAGGTGCGATCTACAACCAGATCTTTGATGACCGGGAAAGCAGAGGCACGCCACGGCTCTACATCAATGGAGTCTCCGTCTTTGAAGCTCCGCATGTGCAACTGGCAAGTAGCGGTACGCGCGTTAGGGCCATGGGCCTGGCCGTTGATCATCATGTTGCACGATCCGCAGATGCCTTCGCGACAGTCATGGTCAAATTCAATCGGCGTTTCTCCTTTTAGTGTCAATTGCTCGTTGAGCAGGTCAAACATTTCCAGGAACGACATGTCGTGGCTGATGCCTTCGACACTATAAGACTTGAAACCACCGGGTTTGTCGGGGCCGTCCTGTCGCCAAATATTCAGATGGATTGTCATTGCTGATTTCGGGTTTTGGTTTGCGTCTTGCCGCCTGATGCAAGGCGGTGGGCACTTCGAACCATTATTTGTAGCTACGTTGCGTCAGCTCAACATTTTCAAATGCGAGGTCTTCTTTGTGCAGTTGTTTGGTCCCATCAGACTGATGTGCCCAGGCTGCCACATAAGAGTACGTATCGTCGTTTCGCTTGGCTTCTCCTTCCGGGGTTTGGTGTTCTTCTCGGAAGTGGCCCCCACACGACTCTTCGCGATCTAGGGCATCTTGCGCCATCAATTCGCCAAGTTCGATGAAGTCTGCAACACGGCCCGCAAATTCGAGGGACTTGTTCATCGTGCTGTTTTCTCCCGGTACCTTGACGTTTTGCCAAAACGATTCACGCAAATCTCCCAGTTCCTGGATGGCTTTGGTAAGCCCTTCCTTGGTACGAGACATGCCCACGTGGTCCCAGATGATCTGTCCCAGGTTTCTGTGGTAGTCCAGTACCGTTCTGTTGCCATTGATAGAGAGCAATTTGTGGAGCTGCTCTTTTGAGGCGTTTTCTGCTTCAGCAAAAGCTTCATGGCTGGTGTCAACCGCGTCAATGCCGGCAGAGGCGATGTATTGCCCCAAAGTGTACGGAGCGATAAAATACCCGTCAGCGAGGCCCTGCATGAGGGCACTGGCACCCAGGCGGTTAGCGCCATGATCGGAGAAGTTTGCTTCTCCAAGCGCAAAGAGTCCCGGAACGGTGGTCATCAGGTTGTAATCAACCCAAAGACCGCCCATGGTGTAATGCACAGCCGGGTAGATGCGCATGGGTACTTCGTACGGATTGTCGTCTGTGATGCGTTCATACATCTCGAACAAGTTGCCGTAGCGCTGTTCGATCACGTCGCGTCCATGGCGCTTGATTGCATCGCGGAAGTCGAGGTAGACAGCCAGTTTGGTTGTACCAACACCCCGGCCTTCATCGCAGGCCTGTTTGGCATTACGCGAGGCAACGTCGCGTGGCACGAGGTTGCCAAAGCTTGGGTACTTGCGCTCGAGGTAATAATCCCGTTCGTCTTCCGGGATGGACTCCGGCGCACGCGTATCGCCGGCCTTTTTAGGCACCCAAACGCGACCGTCGTTTCGCAAGCTTTCACTCATGAGAGTCAGTTTGGACTGATACTCACCGGAAACCGGAATACACGTCGGATGAATCTGTGTGTAACATGGGTTTGCAAAGTACGCTCCTCTGCGGTGGCAGCGCCATGCTGCGGTTACATTGGAGTTTTTTGCGTTGGTAGACAGGAAGTACACATTGCCATAACCACCGGTACAAAGCAACACTGCATCCGCGGCATGCCGCTCAAGTTCTCCTGTGACGAGGTTGCGTGTGATAATCCCCCGCGCCTGACCATTGATCATGACGAGATCGAGCATTTCGCGGCGATTGTACATGGTAATGCCGCCCGTTTCGATTTGCCGGCTCATGGCACTATAGGCACCAAGAAGCAACTGCTGGCCGGTTTGTCCACGCGCATAGAATGTGCGAGATACCTGGGCGCCACCAAAAGACCGGTTGGCAAGGTAGCCGCCATATTCGCGTGCAAATGGCACCCCTTGTGCAACGCACTGGTCGATGATGCTTGTGCTTATTTCAGCGAGCCGGTGTACGTTAGATTCGCGAGAGCGGTAGTCACCACCTTTAATGGTGTCGTAGAAGAGGCGCCATACACTGTCCCCATCACCGGGGTAGTTTTTTGCAGCGTTGATGCCGCCTTGCGCAGCAATACTGTGCGCGCGCCGGGCTGAATCCTGGATGCAGAAAGACTTTACGTTATACCCCAATTCAGACAGCGTAGCCGCTGCGGATGCGCCGGCAAGGCCAGTGCCTACTACAATAACATTGTGCTTGCGTTTGTTGTTGGGGCTAACAAGCTTAATTTTTTGAAGGTACTGCTGCCACTTCTGCTGGAGTGGTCCGCCTGGTGTTTTAGCGTCTAACTTCATCACACATTACCTCCGGTAAAGTAAATCCACAGGGGAAGAACGAGGAACCCGATGGCGATCAGTAGTCCGAGCAGCGCGCCCAGGGTGTAGACCAACGGGGTGAGCCTGGGGTTCATGGCGCCCAGTGATTGCAATGCACTCCACACGCCGTGTCGCAGATGGAGGGCCAGGAGTAGCATGATTGCTACATATCCAAACGCATAGAGCGGGCTGGCAAATTTCTCCGTTACAAGCCGGGCGAGGTCGCGTACGGGCTGCCCGTCAAGGGTGGTCTCGTAATACGTGCCAAATTTGAAACTCCACAAGTGAACAACCAGAAATACCAGCAGGATAATCCCTGTGATAATCATGCTTCTGGAACTCATGGATTGTTTGCTGGCGCCACCTACCGTTTTGAAGCGCTTGTATCCAACCTTGCGTGCTTTTCGCTTGTGCAGATATATATTGATGCCAAGCACAATGTGCAGCACAAACACGGCAACAAGGCCGGCTTCAATCACATACAGCAGCGCGCCAAGGCTGTGCAAAAATTCGGTGTAGGCATTGTAGGCTGCGCTTCCCTGGAAATAGGAAAGGTTGCCTAACATGTGCGTAATGACAAACAGGGTCAGTCCCAGCCCCGTGATGCCCGTGAGCACTTTCTTTCCAATAGGCGAAAACAAGATCGACTGTTGGACGGTGCTTTCATTCGGTTTATTGCCCATGAAATCTGGTGGGAGCTTAGCTCAGCAAATTGTTAAAAAAGACCGTAGCAAGACGGTTCGTCCCAGCTATTTGCCGGTGATAACTACGGGGCATTTTAATGGTTTCATCTGGAATCGCAGATCATAAAGAAGACCTGCAACGGCACTACATTACAACTGAAAAATTCTAATTGCCAAGAATTAGTTGAAGGTTATGTAAAAAAGAATACAGGCCATTCAGATTCTACCAACGGGGGGCGATAAGCTGCGTTTTCGGACGATATAAGGCTATGCTGGTGCCTCTGCTTTACTTGCTCTTTTTTAAGACGATGCTTAGAGGTGATCGCTGACTAGATACTGGCAGGGGAAGATGACCTTTTTCGTGTGGGGGAATTGGATTGCACGGGATCATTTATTATGTTTCAGCGATTTATAACCTAACAAAGTTTGTCAGATTTTTCTCTAACAGGGAGAAGACATACTTCAACCCACCAGATTGTTGCGCA
>JBCCIM010000113.1 GCA_039111535.1 Bacteroidota bacterium
CCGGCTGTACAACAGATGAAATTGAACAGGCCCCTGCTGAAGCTGATGCGAAAGCGCCGGCCTTAGTTTCCGTCTTTAACGGCGTTGACCTCAGCGGTTGGGTTGGCAACACGGAAGGCTATGGCGTGGAAGATGGCAACCTGATCTGCCTTAAAGAAGGAGGCGGCAACCTGTATATCGACAAACGCTACAGCGATTTTGAACTCCATTTTGAGTTCTTGCTTGAAGAGGATGGCAACAATGGGTTAGGGATTCGGGCTGAACAAGGAAAAGATGCGGCCTATTACGGGATGGAGCTGCAAATACTGGACAACAACGGCCCGGCTTACACAACACTGGAGCCCTGGCAATACCACGGCTCGGTATACGGCGTTGCGCCGGCAAAACGCGGATTCCAAAACCCCGTCGGAGAATGGAATGAGCAGGTTGTGATCGCAAAAGGCAATCAGATCACCGTGGTGTTAAACGGTGAGACAATCCTTGATGTCGATATCAAAGAAGCAGCCAAGCCAGGCACCATCGATGAAAAAGATCACCCCGGCCTCCTTAATCCCGACGGCTACATTGGCTTTCTTGGCCACGACCATCGCGTTGCGTTTCGCAACATTATGATCAAAGAGCTTTCCTAAACCTACACGTCATGTCATCCATGCTCAAAAAGCTGCTCCTTTTTTCAGCGTGCTGTATCTTCTGGACGCTGACCGCTTTTGCACAGCAACCAACGGCACAGGTGGTCTATAAAGTTGTTGGCCCCGATACCCTGAAGCTGCACGTATTCACGCCGGCCGTCGATACTGCAGGAGCACCCCGGCCGGCCATTGTGTTCTTCTTTGGTGGAGGCTGGGTGAGCGGCAATCCTAAACAGTTTTACCCACATGCCGCCTACTTTGCCTCGCGGGGCATGCTGGCTATTGCAGCAGAGTACCGCATCAAGAACCTGCACAACACAACACCTTATGAAAGCGTAGCTGACGCAAAGTCGGCCATCCGCTGGGTTCGTATGCATGCAGATTCGCTACACGTGGACCCCGACAAAATTGTAGCCGCTGGCGGATCTGCTGGCGGACACATTGCCGCAACAACAGGCGTAATAAATGGCCATGAAGATGGTGCTGACAACCTCTCCATCAGTTCACGGCCGGCAGCCATGATATTGTTTAATCCAGTGCTCGACCTGTCGCCGGTAAAATGGCACGATCGGTTCAATGGGCAGGACCCGCTCAGCATTTCTCCTATTCACCAACTAGACGCAGCCCATCCCCCAACACTCGTCTTTCATGGGACGGCTGACAAAACGGTCCCGTTTTCGCAGGCACGCAGTTTTTGCACAGCCATGAGCCACACAGGCAGCACGTGCCGGCTTATGCAATTTGATGGCATGGACCATGGATTCTTTAATCGGGGCCGGCTTGGCAACAAACCCTATGTCGCCACCGTTCGAGCAGCAGATGAGTTTCTCATCGAACTGGGCATCCTTACCGGTACGCCTACCATCAAATAATCTTCGCGTCTTTTTTGTAGTATGAACGCGCTTATCAAGCTTTCAGATATTATCGCCGGCACAGGCGCGATGCTCATTGCCCTCCTGTATATCGCGCCACCGCCTGAATGGATGGGTACGCGCTATATCTTGATCGCAACGGCGTTGGTGGGGCTCTATTCAGGATGGCACGTTGCCCGTGAGCGGCACTGGATCATGAAGATTTTTTTATACGCCGGCATGATGGTCCTTTGTATACTTGTTGTAGACCTTGTCTTGCAAACCGCCTTAAAGCTAATTGCATTGTAATTTCCCCCAGCATCTCCCCGATTATGATAGAAGTTGCCCCTGGTGTTGAAGGCCTTATTTTTGACTGTGATGGTACCCTCGTTGATAGCATGCCTATCCATTGGGAGTGCTGGCACGGTACCTTTGCCAAATTTGGTGCTACCTGCCCTCCGGAATTCCTTGATCGCTTGAAAGGTGTTCCAACCCACGGCATTATTGCGCAGTTCAATGAAGCCTTCGGATATGATTTTGACGTGGCCGAATTTACAGAAGCCAAAGAAAACCTGGCAAAAGAGAAATTACTGCACGTCAAGGAAATTGAACCAGTGACTGCGCTGGTGTACAAGTACCACAACAAGATTCCGATGGCAGTAGCTTCGGGTGGTCCCTTCGAAACCGTCAAGCTTTCGCTCGACGTGACCGGACTTTCAAAATACTTTGAAGTCTATATCACCGCAGATGACCCCGTCGCCCCCAAGCCCTCCCCCGATATTTTTCTGGAAGCTGCACGCCGTATTGGCGTGGCGCCGGAAAAGTGCCAGGTATTTGAAGATGCAGATATGGGCGTTAAAGCTGCAGTTGACGCCGGCATGGTGATCACCGACGTACGGGACTACCTTTAGCCACTGATTGGCCACAGGGCCTGGTGCAGCTTCATACCGAGCCATACCAACAACAGGCCGGCTGCCACGCTGCCAAATACGTTGAGCAACAGCAGTTCAACCCGTCCACTCTGCCACAACAAGACCGACTCCATACTAAAGGTGGAAAAGGTTGTGAGAGAACCCAAAAAGCCTGTCAGCACAAACAACTGAACAGGCACAGACACATTTCCTGTTTTCAAAAAAGGAACGAGGAAGCCAATTAAAAGGCAGCCTAGCAAGTTGACCGTCCAGGTTGCTACCGGGGCCGGCCCATCCACAAAGCGTTGCACTGCCAACGCCACGCCGTACCGCATCATGGCCCCCACGGCACCCCCAAGCGCTACTGCCATAAATTGCACCATAACAAAAACCTCTACAACTCCAAAAAAGTGAATGCAGGCAACCTGCTGTCTGTTGCATCAAGCGGGTGTTCTGCCGTAACATGCGGCCATCCCCCAAGTTATCGTTTCATTCGAATAAAATGAAGTTAATCCGCTACGGCCTGCCCGGCCAAGAAAAACCCGGCATCCAACTCGAAGATGGCACCCGCCTCGACACCAGCCACCTTACGGCTGATTACAATGAAGCTTTTTTTGAAGCTGGCGGCCTGGACCAAATCCAGGCGTGGCTAGACGCCAGCGCAGCCGGTCAACAGGTCATTTCCGGTGAAACCCGGCTGGGGTCTCCCCTCGCCCGCCCAAGCAAAATTGTATGTATTGGCCTGAATTACAGCGATCATGCCAAAGAAGCCGGCCTCGATCCACCCAAAGAACCCGTTGTCTTCTTCAAAGCTACTTCCGCCATTGTTGGCCCCAATGACGACCTCGTCATCCCCAAAGGCAGTGAAGCAACCGACTGGGAAGTGGAGCTTGGCATTGTTATTGGCAAACGGACTTCTTACGTCAGCGAGGCGGATGCACTGGACTATGTAGCCGGCTACGTGCTTCACAACGATTACAGCGAGCGAGACTACCAGATCCGACGCGGCGGGCAGTGGGTGAAAGGCAAAAGCTGCGATACGTTTGCTCCCCTGGGCCCCTTTGTTGCCACCAAAGATGAAATCAAAAACGTGCACGATCTCGGGATGTGGCTCAAAGTAAATGGCGAGTTCAAGCAGCAGGGCAACACAGCCAATATGATTTTCAACGTCCCGACCGTTGTAAGCTATGTAAGCCAGTTTATGACCCTGCTTCCGGGCGATGTGATTTCTACGGGTACACCGGCGGGCGTGGGCCTCGGATTCGATCCGCCACAGTACCTGGCCGCTGGCGATGTTGTCACGCTTGGCATCGACGGACTGGGCAGTTCAACCCAAAAAGCGGTAGCTTACGGCTGAGTTATTCGGACCTAAACCACCTGTCCCGTGCAAGAGATCGAGCAAGAAAACACTGCGCAAGAGCATATTGCCCAGCCGCCAAAAACGTTTGGCCAAACCCTCCGCAACCTGGGGCCCGGCATCATCATCGCCGGATCCATTGTTGGTTCGGGTGAGTTGATTGCCACAACCAAAGTTGGCGCAGAGGCCGGCTTCTGGCTGCTCTGGCTGATTATCGTGGGTTGCGTGATTAAGGTCTTTGCGCAGATCGAAATGGGCCGCTACACCATTACCTGGAATGAAACACCCCTGGAGGCCTTAAACAAGGTGCCGGGTCCGCGCTACAAGGTAAACTGGATTGTGTGGTACTGGACCATCATGACGTTGCTCATCATCTCCCAGCAAGGCGGGATTGTGGGTGGTGTAGGCCAGGCTTTAGCCATCACCACGCCGTTAACCGAGCAAGGCGAAGTGTTTAATGCGCTGCAGGATCAGATGGTGAAAACACAGGTCGAAATTGCCATTACCGAGGCAAATGGGGGCGTTGTGAGCGGTGCGCTACAGGAACAGTTGAGCAGCCTCTCTGGCCAACTGCAAGCCATGCCTGAACCGAAAGATGCCTACCTTTGGGCATCAATCATGGCAGTGCTTACATCCGGACTGATGTTGATTGGACATTATGGTCTGATACAGAGCGTAACGATGGTCCTTGTGGGGCTGTTTACGCTGATTACGATCATTACGCTCGCTGTTTTGCAATTCACAGATTGGGGGGTAACGGGATCCGAATTTGCCACTGGTTTGAAATTCAACCTCCCCCCTGTGGAGTCGAGTAGCATCATCAACCCCATGACAACTGCGTTGGCTGCTTTTGGCATCATCGGCATGGGGTCCGGGGAATTGTTGATGTACCCTTACTGGTGCCTTGAAAAGGGGTACGCTAAATTTACCGGCAAACGCGATGGCACAGCAGCATGGACTGCGCGCGCAAAAGGCTGGTTTCGCGTTCTCAAAATAGACGCCTGGGCGTCGATGGGCGTGTATACCTTTACTACGGTTGTGTTTTACCTGCTCGGCGCAGCCGTGCTGTGGCGGGTTGGCCTCAATCCGGCGCGTGGTGATATGATCAGGACGTTGTCCGAAATGTATGTGCCCGTCTTCGGGTCTTGGGCGCAGGGCGTCTTCCTCTTTGGTGCTTTTGCCGTGTTATACTCCACATTTTTTGTGGTAGCTGCCGGCTACAGCCGCATGGTCGCCGATGCGTTTGGCCTCTTTGGATTCCACGATGGCACGGAAGCAACGCGCCTGAAATGGACGCGGGTCATCAGTATGATTTGGCCGTTGATGGCGTTGGCTACCTATCTGTTTGTCAAAGCCCCCGTCGCCATGATCCTCGCAAGCGGGGTTGCCCAGGCGGTTATGCTGCCCATGCTGGGCGTTGCGGTGCTTTATTTCAGGTATAAGCGTAGTGATCCGGAATTGTTAACCGGTCGCACGTGGGATGTGCTGCTGTGGCTGTCCAGTATCGGCCTGTTCATCGCCGGCTGCTGGTCGCTGTACAGCACGCTGGCAGGATGAGGTTGAAGAAGGCCGTGCTCCACCCCTGGTCATACCCAACTTGATTGGGTATCCACCCGGATGGCAAAAGCCAACAGGACACATCCAGCAGCGATTAGTATTCCTGTGGATCCCCAGTCAAGCTGAGGATGACGGTTCGCCTGTCGTGTGGAAGCAGAGGTGTCAATGCTGAGCCATTAAATAACAGCCTCTCAATCAACAACCGCCAGCCCTTTTTCCTGTAGATACACCTCACCGCGGCCTTTGATGTTTTCATCCCAGTACTGCATCCAGGTTGGGCCCTCGCTTACAAGGCGCTCCCAATCGAGTTGCATAGGGCGGATATCGGTGCCGGTTACCCAGTCAGGCAGGGCCGCAGGGTCGAGGTCTTTTCTCGTGGGAATACGGAAATAGGCATTCGATTGTAGCGTCATGGCTTCTTTTGAGGTAGCCATTTCATAAAACTGCCGGGCCCGATTCAGGTTGGGACCATTTTTCACAAGCGCAATCCCATCGGTAAGTACCGGTGTACCACTTGCCGGAATGAGCCAGCCAAACGGGTAACCGTTGTCATTTTGCTGCAGGAAAATATCCGGCATATTCCACAACGATACATCACCTTCCTCTCGCGCAAGTTTCAGGTACAGCTGGGTAGGATCAGCAGCGTAGGTCTTGGTATTCATGTCCAGTCGTGCGAGCCAGGCATAGCCTTCTTCCACAGTATCAAACCGCATAATCATAGCACCAAAAATGGTGCGCATGGTAGCAGAAGCAAGCGGGTAGCGAATCAGAATTCTATCCCGCCATTGCGGATCGAGGAGGTCGTCCCAATCTTTGGGCAAGTCGGCATCCGTTGGCAGGGTGCGGCTATTAAAAGCAATCACTTCGGGGGTCAGGAAAGTGCCATACCACATGTTTTCCGGATGATGGGTACTGGCATCAACAGTATCAGCCCAGGTAGGGCGATACGCTTCGAGCAGGCCTTCGCGGGCTGCGCGATCAAAAGCCGTGCTGGCACCGCCCCACCAGATGCTGGCCTGCGGTCGTTCCCGTTCTGTGCGGATACGGTCGTATGCATTTTGTCCACCCATATCGATCCATTGAACATCTACATCCGGATGGGCTTCCTCAAACACCTCTTCAAAAGCCGTAAGCATTTCTTTGCCGTGCGGCGAGTAAATGATCAGGGCTTCTTTTTCAGGGCCGCTAGCACAACCGGCAATCACAAGAAGAATACAGAACAACAAAACCTGGCGCTGGCCAGAGAAAGACGCACGTGACATCATCGGGTACGGATAAATCCTGAAGGTGGGAAACGGTGGCTCGCAAGCAGCTTACCGGACCAATTGGGACGTTGATACGCCACGCGGGGATTGAGGTTCGAATGCCGAATGCCGAATGCCGAATGCCGAATGCCGAATGCCGAATGCCGAATGCCGAATGCCGTATAAAGGTAATCCGTTCGACATTCGAAATTTTTGGTGGACGTCCAGCACACTAAATTGCTAATAACGAACTGAACTTTGACAGCTACTATTTTTTCTGAACACCCCTGACTCGGTATTCGAAATTCAAAGCTCGTCGTGTGTCACCCCACGAGCCGCAGCTTCGCAAACTTCAGCGCGAGTTTTTTCTGGCCCACAGACTTAAAGAAAACTGTTGCCTTCAGATGCTGCCCATTGCCTTCCATTGCGAGTACTTTGCCCTGCCCGAACGTCTCGTGTTCAACCACGGCACCCGGGACGATCTGCCCTTCCCCTTCGTCATACACCACACGCCGGCCACTTGGTGGGTCAACCTTTACCGTTCTTGTTTTACGCTTGCCGGCCGACGGACTCAGGCTCTGCTTATAATAATCCGGCGCCATGTTTTCGTAGGAAAACGTATTCCCACTGCCTACGCTAAAACGACCAGGCTTTTGCTCAAACTGTTTCCCGCCTTCCGTTTTGATGACGGAGGTGTCAATTTCTTCGAGGAAGCGGCTTCGAATACACGACTGGTGTTCGCCATACCGGAAACGAGAACGCGCGCTTGAAATGACGAGGTGTGATTTGGCCCGGGTAACGCCTACATAAAACAAGCGGCGCTCTTCCTCAAGGTCCTTGCGGTCCTGCGAAGCATTGGCAAGGGGAAACAACCCTTCTTCGAGGCCGGCAATAAAGACTACCTGAAACTCAAGGCCTTTCGAGGCATGCAGCGTCATGAGGGTAACCCGGTCGTCATTGCCTTCATCAGCATCCTGATCGGTGAAGAGCGATACCTGCTGCAAAAACTCGCTCAGCGAACCGTTGCTGCCTTCCTGTTGCCGAAATTCTGCAATCGCTGAAATCATCTCCTGCACGTTCTCCCACCGCACCAGCCCTTCTTGCGTGCCCTCGTCTCGCAGGTTGGCAAAGATACCCGATTCCTTGATCAATTCGCGTGCGATGTCGTCTGCCGGCTGGGTATCCATGATCGCGCGGTAATCTTCGATCATCTTGGCAAATTTGGATATCTGCCCTTTGGCTCGGGCTGAGAGCCCGGTTTGGTCGAGCGCATGCATCACATCCCACAACGGCATGCCCGTGTTTTCTACATACCCAAAGAGCTGGCTTTGCGTTTTTGCGCCAATACCACGCGTTGGATAATTGATTACCCGGCGTAAGCTTGCCACGTCGTTGGGGTTTACCAGCAGGCGTAAATAGGCAAGCACATCCTTGATCTCACGACGCTGGTAAAACGACACGCCACCAACGACACGGTACGGGATATTGCCACGCCGTAGTGCATCTTCAAACGAGCGGCTTTGTGCATTGGTACGGTAAAGGACGGCAAAGTCGCGGTAGTAGTAAGACGTCCGAACTTCCAGGTCGCGGATGCGGCGTTCAATTTTCTGGGCTTCGTCGCGCTCGGAGATGGCTTCCATCAATACAATGGGTTCACCTTCGGCGTTTTCAGTCCAGAGCGATTTATCCAGCTGGTCTTCATTGTGCCCGATGATAGAGTCGGCCAGCTTCAGGATTTTCTGCGTCGAACGGTAGCTTTGCTCGAGACGAATGGTGACGGCTTCGGGGTAGTCGCGCTGGAAAGAAAGGATGTTGGCGATGTCGGCTCCGCGAAACGCGTAAATACTCTGTGCATCATCCCCAACCACACAAATATTCTTGTGTTTATTCGCCAGCAGCTTGGTCAGCAAGTACTGCGCGTGGTTGGTATCCTGGTACTCATCGATGTGGATGTACTTCCAGCGATCCTGGTACTTTTCGAGAATCTCCGGGTTTTGCTGGAAAAGCTCGATGGGTTTGATGAGCAGGTCGTCAAAGTCGAGTGCGTTGGCTTTGCGCAAGATTTCCTGGTACGGCTTGTAGACGCGGGCTGCCTGCTCTTGCATCCGCGTAGACGCCATGCGGTGGTATTCATCGGGCGATACCATCTGGTTTTTGGCGCTCGAAATGTGGGAGCGCATCGCGCGGGGACTAAACTGTTTGACATCGATATTGTACGACGACATCACGTTGCGCATCACGCGCTCGCTGTCTTCGGTATCGTAGATGGAAAAGTCGCGCGTAAACCCGAGCGCTTCAGCCTCAACCCGCAGCATGCGCGCAAAGATCGAGTGGAACGTACCCATCCACATCCCCCGCGCGGCATCCTCGCCCACCAGTTCTTCCACGCGCTCGCGCATTTCACGCGCCGCCTTGTTGGTGAACGTGAGCGAGAGGACTTGATAAGGCCGTGCAAGGCCTTTTGCGAGCAGGTAGGCAATCCGGTGCGTAAGCGTACGCGTTTTGCCAGAGCCTGGGCCGGCGACTATCATCACAGGCCCTTCCGTTGCCTTGACGGCGTCCTGCTGAACCGGGTTCAATCCTTGCAAAATCTTGTCAGCATCTACTGAAATTCGAGGCGGATTGGATTCGTCAAAGTTGAGATGGAACTGCCGCATGCGTCCTTAGAGAGATTTACCGTTGCAAGGAAGAAAGGGAAGATACCAACCCGCACTTTGTGTTACCGTTCCTTATATGTGAAGAATATGTATCAAAAGACAGGTTAGCGGATAATTACATACCTTGGAGGGCACCTTTTTGCTGAGAAATGGTATCTTCTTCAGCTATGTCCCCCCCCAGTATTCCATCCAGCAACACGCCGAATACTGTTGCGCAACGGTTTTATGGATTTGATAATGCGGACACCAGAAGACGTGCCCCGTAACGAACGAGGCACGCCTTATTTGATATTCTGTTCACGAACAAATATCATCTAAAAAAGCGACGATGGAGTGTTTATTACGATTTTGTCGCGTGCAGGAAAAGGTTCACGCCTTCAGGCTCCTTGCCGATGCTAATGTTCTGGTCTGGCACACCACAATCTAGCGCGAGCTGCCGTAAATCATCGGGACTGCGGTGGTGTAGCTCCCATTCCATTAGCACTTCCATGTAGGACTGGTCAGGATTGTCCGTAGAGAAGTTGCCGACCACAAGCTGTCCCCCAGGTTCAGTGAAGTCGTAAAGACGCTTTAGTAAGAATTTGAACCGGCGGTCGTCAAAGTAATCAAATAGGCCGGCAGACCAAACCAGCGGGAATTTTTTCTCTGTTGAATAGCGGAATGCATTCGCCTGAACAAATTCAATTGCATCTATGTGTTCATAGCACAACGCCTTCGCATACTGGATGGCTGTTTTATCGTATTCCACACACGTAAAACGGACGCGCTCATCCGTAGCAAAAGAGAGGTATTCAAATACATCACGTGCCGGACCACTTGCGATGTTTAACACCGCTACAGATTCAGCACTGGCTCCGCGCTTAATAAGTGTGCTCAGCAAATTCAGAAAGTAGGTCTTTCTATTCCTTACTGCCTTGGCTGCATGAGTATTGAGCAGAAAATTATCCCAGTTGATTAACTCAGGGTCAGTTGTCAACGAGCGCTGATATACACGATCGATTACTTCAAAATCCCCCGCATAACCACGTGGTTTGACTAAACTAATTCCTTGCAATGTTTTGGTAGAGAGCGCATCTCCAAAAACGTTGTGTATTTCTTTCTTGTCGTCTTCGGATAGCATACCTTTTTCAACGTCAGCAGCAAGTTCTCTTAACCAAGCACTAAACGCCTTAAACTCAGAGGGTGTGGGTCCACCCTTCCTTACCCATCGGGTTGCGGAAGTAATATGTTTATTCATTTTGTTGAACTAACCTGGGAGTGATTGCAGTTAATATTCTAATTCAATAGGCGAATAAAACATGCAATACCGACAGGCATGTGCTAAAATTACAGCACTAAAAAACCTAAGATCTCTAAACGTCGGTAATGGTGATGTTTTTGTCGCCTGACTGCACACAGGTAGATCAATTCGCTTGCGTTTCCGGCGGTATTTCGCAAGCTATGGCAGGAAGGGATTTGCCATGCAACTTCATGGACTTCTACCATTTTGCTTCGTAAAGTTTCTAGTAAAATGGTGTACAGGCTTTTATCCACCAGACATACTATCGACCACAGAGTGCGGACTCGCACTCCCGAGTGAGCCTGGTTTCAATGAGGGAGTATAGCGCTATACCTGCATTAGGTATGTACGAGAGGGCATTTGAGGATATAAATACATACCTTCTCGTTTACTAAATAATGGCATCTTCCAATTTCATAACCTCACTCGGTATACCAACACGTAACCGTCCGGATACTGTTGCGCGTTGTCTGCAGAGTTTTGTGGATAATGCCCATAAGCACAGCCGGGATGCCGCGTTTACTGTAGTTGATGACAACAAGAAACCGGAATACGCGGATGCAACCAGGCGACGCGTAGACTTAATTCGCAAATCATCTGCCTCTGCCGTTCGTTATCTGAACCGCGCAGACCGCAGAAAAATGGCTGCTTTTCTTTCTCGCAAAGCCAAACTCCCCCAATCGTTGCTCGAGTACGCTCTGCTGGGTAATGAGCAAAGCCAGGAATCATATGGTGCAGCGCGTAATACACTATTACTGGCTTCAGCCGGCACTTTGCATGTACAAGTAGATGACGACACCATCTGCGAGCTCTACAGCACAACCCAGGGAGCGCAACAGCTAATTGCACCTACCACTATTCCTACAGACCGCTACCAGTTTTACCAAACACGAGCCGAAGCGCTGGCTATTGCACAGGGTCTCCAGGTTGATGTACTGGGCTTACACGAAGCCTATCTTGGCAAACCCCTCTCAATACTCACTGATGCAAGCCCTCATTCTCCCGATATGTTTATAGTTGGGACCTTCCTTGGGGCGGCCGGAGATTCTGGTATGAGCACGACGATGGGCCGGCTTTCTTTCCAGGGCGCTGAGCGAGACGCATTGCTCGCAGATCCCGAATCTTATCGATGGAAACTGTTTACCCGCAATATCATCCGGGCACCGCGAGGCCCCAGGATTGGCGTAGATCGATCGCTGATTACTATAAACGCAGGACTCGACAACCGCACGTTGCTCCCCCCTTTCCCACCGAACATGCGTAATGAAGACAGTGTCTTTGGTGAAGTACTCGGATTGTGCCAGCCAAATGGCATCAAGGTGCATCTACCTTTCACCATTCAGCACGACCCACCCAACGAACGACCACCTCATACGGAGGTCATGATCCCCCCTGCAAATCTGAATCAAGTGCTCTCAGCAACGCTGTCCTCTTTTGGACCAGGCATTCTTTCAAGCGACCCAGCCGCAAATCTTCCGCTGCTTGGTACTTACCTTCAACAACTGGTCAATGCGCCGCTGGATGAGTTTGTGGAGTATGTTTCGAATGCCACACGGCGCGTCTACGCAGAAACACTCAAAGCGCTCGAAGCCGTAACAGAGGAGATGGATCAATTTCCTGCTTATTATCAGGAAGATGTGACGGCATTGCGCCACCAATTAGCTAACGCAATAGATGGGCAGCATGCGTTTAAGCCTATCGATCTGTGGCGTTATGGATATGATGTCTGGGAATTCGCACAATCACTTTTTGGTAGGTACGCCGAGTTGTTAAAACACTGGCCGGCTATTGCAGACGCTGCGAAGCGCTGGCATGGTGATTGGCAGGATTAAGGCAGCTCACCTTTGCCATCTTATCACAAATCAGCAACCACGCTGTATTCGACACTTTGCATTGGACAATCACTGCCTGCCCCTCTTCCCTTCCATGTATTCTTTCGGAGAAACGTCGTAAGCCTGCCGGAACACCCTTGAAAAATGATTGGGATCACTGTATCCGACAGCGTAAGCTATCTGCGCGACCTGGTCGTGTTTTTGTTCGAGAAGCTGGGCAGCGCGTTCGAGGCGCAATATTTGGAGATACACGCGGGCAGTGAGGCCAACAGCGGAATGCATAAGGCGGTTCAAATGCCTGGGACTGACGCCTAATTCAGCAGCAATATCGCTCACTTTAATGTCTTGCATCCGCGCTACGATCAGTTCGCGCACCTGTTTGATAAACGCTTCATCTTTGGAGTCTACCTCCACCCCGTTTGTCTCCAGGCTCACACGGTTGGCCGCGATGGCTTTTCGGACTTCAATCAGATTTTCTACCCGAATCTGGAATTCGGTGGCATTGAATGGTTTGACGATGTATGCGTCAGCTCCCGTACGTAGGCCGGCGTGAATGTCTTCCATGTCTGCCCGTGCGGTGACCAACATCACGCGCGTTTCAGCAAGCGCTGGCGTAGTTTTAATGCTCTTCACCATTTCCAGGCCGTCAACCTCAGGCATCATTACATCGCTCACGATGAGATCGGGTAACAACTCTATGGCTCTTTCAAGACCAATTCGCCCGTTTTCCGCTTCAAATACGTGATAGCGTCCTTCGAGCAAACTGCGTATATAGGTCCTTACATCTTCCCTATCTTCCACCAACAACACGCGCGGCGCATCATCTGGGAGGGGTGTTTCAGCAAACATCAATGCCTCCTCTTCCTCTCGCTCTTCCAGATCGTCGCGCAATTCAGGCATCCAGATGCCCGGCAACACTGAATTAGCTGAAAAATGGGCGCGCCCCTGCTTGAAAGACACGGTAAACGTACTGCCTACACCTACCTCACTTTCAACGCCAATTGTAGCCTGATGCAAATTGACCAGTTCTCTGGTCAGCGCAAGTCCAATACCTGTACCTTCATGCAACCGCGTGCTGGAAGCATCACCCTGCCTGAAACGTTTGAAAATGTGTGGCAGTACTTCAGCCGAAATGCCAATTCCCGTATCAGTTACCGTGAACAGCACCTCTTTAGTTGAAAGCTTGCGCGCCACCCCCACAGAAATCTGCCCACCAGATGGCGTAAACTTGATGGCGTTCGAAAGCAGGTTGTTGAAGATGTATTTGAGTTTGTCTGTGTCGAGGTAGAGGACAGAGGCGCTGCCGTCGTGCTCGAACGTTAACGCGATCGATTTACCCGAAGCCGGCAACTCGAATTCTTTCAATCGGTGTTGTACATACGCAACAAGGTCAACCTGCCGGGGATGAGCCAGCATTTCACCGGCTTCGAGCTTGGAGAGCGCCAACAATTGATCGATAAGACCTTTTAGAGTCTTCCCACTGCGCTCAACAATTTGCAGCAGGGTACGCGTGCGATCGTTAAGCTTCCCGTGAACGCCGTTTAGTGTATCCTGCACTGGCCCGATGATGGTTGTCAGCGGTGTCCGGAATTCGTGGGAAATATTGGCAAAGAAGTTCGACCGAATTCGGTCCATTTCTTTGAGTTGATGCGCCTGCTGGGCCAATTGTTTGTTTTGCTGGGCAATTTCAGTTGTTCGCTCCTGTACAGTCACCTCCAGTTGCTCGGCGCGCTGCTCAGCAGCACGTACGCGCCAGCGGACGAGCCCGAAGATACCCAGACCGGCGAGGCTAACCCAGAGCATCCACGCCCACCATTTTTGATACCATGGTGCGAGTATAACCACCTCGATAGATATCCCTTCCTCATTCCAAATACCATCTCCATTCGAAGCCTTCACGCTGAAAGTATAAGTGCCTGGGGAAAATGCAGCTCTAGGAAATGTTATAACCTTCTCAGTACCAACATGCCTCCATTCACTATGATATCCCTCCAAGAAATATGAATACTCATTTTTTAATGGATTCTTGTAATGCAAAGCCGCATATCCGATAGAAATCTCGAATTGATCTGGTTCAACAACTATTTCATCAGTAGTTACAATGGACTCTCTAATCGAAGAATTGATATTTGGCAGTTGCGTTTCTCCATCTATTTTCAAATCTGTAAATCTAATAACAGGAGGATTAGAGTCGTCTTTAATGTATTCTGGAAAAAATGAATTAAAGCCATTGTTTCCACCAAAGAAAAACTCTCCTGACTTACTCTTAAAAGAAGAACCAATATGAAATATATTACTTTGCAATCCATCCCGTGTATCGAAGACTCGAAACTCAGATGTAGCGGGGTCAAAACGAGCAATACCAAGATATGTACTTAACCATAACAACCCTCTTTCATCAATCAGAATTGCTAAAACAGAGTTACCCGGAAGTCCATGATCATTACCAAAATTATCAATAACTCCAGTAGATACTTCGAGTCGACTAAGTCCTCCTCCCTGGGTTCCTATCCACAAAACACCATCTGGATATTCATTGATTGATGTAACAAAATTACTGCCAATAGAATGTAGTGAATCTTCTACCAATCGATAGGTCTCGAAGTTATCGTCAACACGATTATATTTGCTTAAACCTCCACGATAGGTACCAAACCAAAGATTACTGTCATGATCTTCAAAAATCTTATTAACCTCATTTGAGCCTATACTTCGACTATCTTCATCATCATATGTATAGCTTGAGAAAACTTCATTTTTTGAGTCAAATTTACTTACTCCACCATCAAGAGTCCCAATCCAAAGCAGGCCAAAACTATCTTCCATAATTGAATAGACTCGATTTGTTGGTGTATTCAAGCTATTAGCGTTACCACGAATATTCTTATAGTTTTTAAACTCACCCGACGCTGGATCATACCTATCTATTCCCTCTCCCCAAGTGCCAAACCAAAAAACACCATCACTATCTCTACATATCGCCCAAACATCATCACTACTAAGACTATTTGTACTAGACTCATCATGCTTCAAATAAGCGTATTCACCCTTCACTCTATCAAAAACATTCACCCCCCCACCGAAAGTAGCTATCCACAAGCGTTCTTCATCATCCTCAACCATAGGCATGATCAGATTATGGTTCAATTTATCTGAAACACCTGGTGTGAACTTATGATGTACAAAGATTTCTCTTGTCCAGTAGAGTTTATTTATGCCATTCCAGGTTGCAATCCAAATTCTACCTTCAGTATCTTCAGTTAACTGGTATATGGCATTATTTGACAAACTATGCTCATTCCCGAGATCATGCTGGAACCTAATAAAGGACTCACCATCATCCCTCATTAGGTTCAAACCTTCAGCGTTAGTACCAACCCAAATCCGGCCATCAGATGACTCGTAAATAGTTTTGACGAAGTCACTTGACAAACTCTTGTAATTTGAAGGGTCGTGTACAAAAGAATTGATGACTCCCAATTCTCTATCAAACTTATACAAGCCATCGCCTAATGTACCAAACCACAAGTCACCCTTAGAATCCTCATAAATAGAAGACACATTATTACCAACAATGCTTAGAATAGGATCATCGTTAAAACCACTAATTTCCTCTCCAGTCAGGTCGAATGCATACACTCCCTTATCAGATCCAATCCACAGCCTCCCGTAACTATCCTCATAGATAGCGTTAACTGATGCGCCTTTTAGTTCTAGTGCACTCCCTACAAATTTATCAAAAGAAACAACTTCCTCCTCGGTATAATCAAACACAAGCACTCCAGTATCTGTACCAATCCAAATCCTGTTTGACACAGAGTTAGCCAAAGTATTTACTACAGTATTTTCACCAAAAAACTCTTCATTTGTATAATTTTCAATCTCCTCACGCCTTGGATCAAACGAACTAAGACCCCCATCTGAGCCAATCCAAATAACACCATCTTCAGACTCTAACAAATATCTTATCCTATCATTAGATAGTGCAATCCCTTCATCAGTACTACGATAGACCTTAAACTCTCTACCATCATAACGATTTAGACCTTCTTGAGTACCAAACCAAAAAAAACCATTTGTATCTTGCAGTATACTCCGGACTGCGTTAAATGAAAGCCCATCTTTTACGGTAATTCGTTCAAAATATGCTGAATCCTCAATATGTTGACCCTGTGCTGCGGCATTCACGAATAGTGAAAACACAGCCAGATTGGATAATAAAAACAGATACTTCACCAAGAGTCTATTTGGCAAAATGCAATAACCTCATTTCTCTCGAAGCATTCAAATCAGTTCTTTTACACTATTATGTTCAAACAAATCATGACCCGGAAGCTGTAAAGGTTGGAACATGAGAATCACCACTCGACCAAGATCGGAACAGTTCATCCAAATTAGGGCGCTCTGGAAATGGCACTTGAACAACCCCTTCTCCATCTCCTGACATACTATCGTTTACGATGAATAAGGAGCTCACACTTGGTGTCGATTTGACAAACTCTATTCTAACCTTGTGGGGAAACACAAACTCTATCTGCTCTTCTATAAAATTTTGCAACATGGCAGCAATTTTAGTCCGTACCTCCTGCTTTCTTTCAAATGGCACAAAACTGGAATTCGGCACAACTTCAGTAATGACTTTGTCTAATTCCTTCTTCGCCTGAGATACCTTTTTAATTACTGTCGGCCCGCTTAACGGGTGCTCCGTTTGTGTGCGATTTATCTCTGCCAATACCCTGCGTGCATCCATCCGTGACTCATACAGGTTTTTTGTACGGATCTTTGAAGTGCGGAACACGCAATCTGTAATGGTTGCCTTATCCTCTGCCGTTGCTTCTGCATCATTATGGGCGCTTTCGAAATAATTCTGAGCATTTCTAATCAAACCAGACACCTTTGAAAGCGAAGCAGCCAGACCGTTCTCGATCGACGCTATTTCTTGTTCTCGCGTAGCCCGGTCTTCTTGCCAACTGACATAGGTTTCTCCCGCATCAGCGTCATGTCCAGAAGACTGCGCGAGTTCAAACAAATGATCAATGATCTTAGCCTCTCCTATTAAAATCTCTTCTCTTACTACAAGGATGTATCGATCATATAATAAATCATTACCCCAAATTTCAGCGATCGCACGTGGTATTCCATTTGCAAGTAATTGAAGCTGCGAGCCCTTTATTCCCCATTTCGGCGCAAGATCATTGAGATGTGCCTGCACATTGAGGCAACGACCTGGGTCCGCAAACCCCTCAGATATACCACTTTCGTTTCCAGGACCTGGCGTGGAGAGGATGCCTGTATTTAAGCCCGGTAGTACCATAGGCGGTTTGCCCGTTTCTCTTACAACATACATGTTGTAGACCTGGGCTTCATTGACCGGTCGTTCAGGCCAGGGGAAGATTATTTGGTCGCTCGAAATGATGTATTCATAGCACAAATTGTGTCGAAACGTAGCAGTTAATCCCACCGGCAGGAGCTTGTCATCTCCAGCAGCAGCAATTGCTGCTGCATAGACACCTCCGGCTTCCATAAAAGCCTTCAGGTTTTCAAGCCTTTTCTTTTGAACACCATATCCTGCATCGGTAATCCCTAACACGCCCTGGATGGATGCTTTATTGCTAATCCAGTAGGCAAGTAATTCGCTTGACAGAGTTCCTAATGGAGCCACCTCAGGCTCAAAGGCATCAAAAGCATCAATGAGCTGTTCCAGCTTCCCGATTTCAGCAAAAAGAATGGCGCAATGTCCTTCCAAAGGCAAAGCACAGACCTCTTTAACCTGTGCGGCCAGCTCCTTTAATTGGTCTATTTCGATACCAGCAAAGTGCGGGTGACAGCGTATATCTGTCATGAACTGCGGATTAGGCACGCCAAGGAAATCATATACTGATTTGGTATAGTTTAAATAGGCGTCAATTGTCTTGCCATATACCTCCTCAAAAAGCGCAGGATTATTGTATACGTCTAAGGACAACTTTTTATGTTTCCATACCTTTCCCATCATGCGAGGAAATAACCTAACCCATACAGCATTCAATGTAGCCAGATTCAAGCTCCAATTCATTACGCTCACCTAATTACCATTTCAGTATTAAAACACGCACTATATTTAATCAACAAACTATTTTCAAAATTAGTGCGCCAATTAAATATTATAATTTATTATTTAATGCAAACAAACCAAGTTGCTGGTCACTAGTAAAAAAAAACCCCTACCTTTGACAACTCACCAGATAAAGATCTCAAATACGTTTAGCTGACACACAAATCCCTCAGTGCCAAACGCATATTGCCTTGCCCCGTTTTTTCAGGTCAAATCATATGGTATTGTCTGAAACGATGTAGTGGATGACCGAACGGTAGCCACGCTAGTTTCTGTTACACCACAGGTTAGGTTACGAGGCCTCTCTTCACGGCTTTTTTTCAATTTCTACTCGAGAACACCCTACCCTGACGTTAGCAAATAAGAACCTAGTGGCTTGGTTTAGTCGTAAAACGCAAAAAAACACCCCAGGACCGACCTGTCGGCTGGGGTGTAGTTTTTGTCGTTTCACGTAACGTGCCCGCTATCATAATACAATGGATCTCAAAAGGCGGACTGCAAAAGGATAAAGTTAGTATTCAGCCATATATGCGCGGGGGCTTTTGCCGTAAAGTTGGGAAAAGGACCTCGAAAAATGTCGAGGGTGGTTAAATCCTACCCACCGGGCAACCTGCGCAATGTTACCAGCACGCTGCTCCAGCAGTTGCGCCGCCCGCTTGAGCCGCATGATGCGTACAAAAGCCATCGGTGACCTATCCAAAACCATTTTACATTTGCGCTGTAGTTGTCGCTCTCCCATACACATCGCATCAGCAAACCTGGTAAGGTCGAATGCTTTATCACCCATATTAAGCTCCACCACCTCCTTCGCCTGTGCATAAAATGCTTCGTCTACAGACGGCACCGGCGTGTTTGTGGGCTCAAAAAAAACAGTGTTGCTGAAGTAATTTCGCACGTGGCGACGATTCGCCAGTAAGCTTCGCACCTGTGCCAGCAGCATACGGCTGTCATAAGGCTTCATTAAGTAGGCATCTGCATCAGCTTCATATCCTTTCAAACGATACTCATCCTCCGACAGCGCTGTAGACAGCATTACAGGAATATGATTTAGCTGTTTATCTTGTTTGATCTGCTTGCATAAAGTATGACCATCCAGCTTGGGCATCATGACGTCTGCGATGATTAAGTCTGGAATGAGCACAGCAGCTTTCTCCAGCCCCTCTTCCCCATTGGCAGCTTCTTCTACAGTGAAATGCGGGTCGAGACAGGTTTTGATGTAATAACGCACATCCCGATTGTCTTCCACGAGCAGTATAACTGGATCAGACGGTTCCTCTTCAGCAGCAGGATTAGGTTGGAGTAACGTTGTACGCAGCTCTTCTGCAGTCCATGCTTCATCCGGTAGGCCCTCATCATCAGCTGTTGCCAGTGTATCCCGGCGTAACGTCACACTATCTAATGAGAACTGGTGGGCAGTCGGTAACGAAAACACCAGCGTTGTGCTAAAGCCTGGATCCTCTTCAACACTTAGTTGTCCCCCAAGTGCACTGATCAGCATACGGATGCCTGTAAGATCCAGGCCGACTGGTCCCTCTGCGTACAAAGAGGCTTTAAGCCGGGCCAGCATATCTTCATTGTTTTGAGCGAGATACGCGCCGGCGTATTTAATACGGCATACAACGGTGTCCTTCGCATCAGGGTCAGGCTGTACGTCTAACTTAACACTACCGCCAGCCGCGGTTTGGGCGATGCCATAGGCTATCAGGCTACGCAGCACACGCAGCAATTTTTCAGGATCAGCGGTCACGTTTGGCAATACGCCAGTACATCCATATTCTACTGTCAATTGCTTCTGTTCAGCCATTTCAACGACTGCCATGAATACGCGCTTATTAAGCGCTTCAAAATTAATCGAGGATTGCCTGGCATTACAAAGAAGCCTGTTAACCTCAACATGTAGGCTTACAATCTCTGTCAGTCGTTGAAACAATAAGGTATGTTTGTACATCTGGCCTGCGTCTTCAGGCGTACCTTCCAAGGTTTGTAATTTACGTGCCGGCTCCTGCATCAATAGTAACAGATTTCTTGAGAGGCGCGCGACCGCATGAAGCAGAGCGTCATGATCCTCAATGAGTCGAGAAAGTGATGCTACCGTATATTGGAGTTGATCCGTTTCTGAATTGTCCGTTTGCGACTTTTTCTGCCAAAAGAAGTAAGGCTTAAAGGATGCGTTGACCATAATCGTACGTCTTTGTGACCCAAGAGTGGGTGTGTTTGTGGTGACGTACAAAGGGTAGCCATGCAGACCCGGGGTAAACCGGACGAATACTAGTACAATATGGACATTATCGCCCTAGAGGCATGAAAAGCGACGTTTTCGGGGTAGGAGTGAGGAGTGTGTCTCGTCCTGCTATACCACACTTGTCCTGAAGGAAAGATTCCCGGCAATCACTTTGACCTGCATGTTTGTTGTAATTGGAG